>CAZYQB010000001.1:0-9043 GCA_964649595.1 uncultured Oscillospiraceae bacterium
CCCGCGCGTGAAGAAGTCATGACCATTTCCGATGCCTACCTGACCGACAACATCGTCATCCTGGTCCACAAGGATATGGCAGGCTTCATGGAGGATCTCTCCGGCAAGACCGTTGGCGTTCAGTCCGGATCCACTGCAGAAGACCTGATGTGCGAAGAGTATTCCGATTTCGCCGCCAGCGTTAACGTTCTCGCCTTTGAGGACTATGTAGCCGCCATCATGGATCTGAAGAACGGCAATCTGGATGCAGTCATCATCGACGAAGTTGTTGCCAACTATCAGATTCAGAACATGGGTCTGACCGACTACATCACCATCGAGAGCCTTTCCGAGGATCTGTACGGCATCGGCTTCCGCAAGGGCGACTATATGCTCTGCGGCGCTGTTGAAGAGACTCTGCTGCAGCTCTCTCAGGACGGCACTCTGGAAAAGATCGCCATCAAGTGGTTCGGCATAGACGTTTCTCTGATCGGCAAGTAATCTGTAAATACATTTCCGGCGGGGCGGTACTCACGGTACCGCCCCGTTTTCATTGAACACGTTTTCCGGGAAATCATCCTCCATACCAAAAAGGCAGGTGCTTAAAACACAATGGTCATCAAATTCTTCAATGATCCGGTAAAGCTGCAAAATCTCCTTCGGCTGCTCATGCAGGGCGTAGGCGTTACCGGAAAGGTCTTTTTCCTCACACTGATCTTCTCTATGCCGCTGGGTCTCGCCGTTGCAATGGGCAGAATGTCCAAGCGGTGGTATGTCAATAAGCCGATCTCCTTCTACATCTACATTATGCGCAGCACGCCGCTGATGCTCCAGCTGCTGTTCATCTACTACCTACTGCCGATGGTGGTTCCCTTCAAAATGGATCGCTTTGTGGCGGTCATCTTCTCCTACGTCATCAATTATGCCGCCTACTTCGCCGAAATATTCCGCGGCGGCATCGAATCCATCCCGGTAGGACAGCGTGAGGCCGCAAAGGTACTGGGCTTGAACCGCTTCCAGACCTTCTGGCGAATCATACTTCCGCAAGCGGCAAAGCGTTCGATCCTACCCACCACCAACGAGATCATCACGCTGGTGAAGGATACCGCGCTGGCAAGCACCGTTGCGGTGGTCGATCTGATGACCATGGCGAAAAAGCAAGTTACCAGTTCCTCTTCGGTGGAACCGTATCTGGTTGCTATCATATTCTATTTGATCCTCAACGGCATTGTCGAGCAGATCTGCAAATGGATCGAGCGCCGCATGAACTATTATCAGTAAGTAAGATGGGAGAAAAGCTATGCTGCGTGCAATAGACATCAGGAAAAACTTCGGAGCGCTGAAGGTGCTCGACGGCATTTCGCTCAGCGTAAAGCGCGGCGAGGTCGTAGCGCTGATCGGTCCCTCCGGTTCAGGCAAATCCACCTTTCTGCGCTGCATGAATCACCTCGAAACGATCGATTCGGGTGAGATATACCTGCAGGATGACTGTATGTGCCGCATGGACGGCGGCAAGGTACGCTATTCCTCGGAAGCTGAGCTGCGGCGCATCAATCTGCGCATGGGCATGGTGTTCCAGAACTTCAACCTGTTTCCTCACATGACCGTAATGCAGAATCTGATCGAGGCGCCCATCCGCGTCAAGCGTGAATCCCGCGCAGAAGCAATGGAGCGCGCCCACGAAATGCTCGCAAGCGTTGGTCTTGCCGACAGAGGTGCTCAATATCCATATCAGCTTTCGGGCGGACAGGCACAGCGCGTTGCCATCGCTCGCGCGCTGTGTATGCAGCCGGAGATCATGTGCTTCGACGAGCCGACCTCCGCACTCGATCCCGAACTGACGCATGAGGTACTCGCCGTCATGCGCGATCTTGCCGACAAAGATATGACGATGGTAGTCGTCACTCATGAAATGGGCTTCGCCCGCGATGTCGCCGACCGCGTGGTATTTATGGCAGACGGCGTGATCGTAGAGGAAGGCACCCCTGAGCAAATATTCTCCTCCGCCAATCCACGCACCATGAAATTTATCGGCGGCGCACAGAGGGATTAAGCGATAAAAAGCGCCAAAGGACTCCCTCAAAGAGGGATGCTTTTGAAAAAAGAAATATAAAACCCTGCCTTCGTGAAAGTCGCATTTGGCTTCCCCGAAGGCAGGCTTTTTATATACCATATTTATCCAAAGGTTCTCAGCGCATTGAACAGGAAGGTATAATGTCCGCGCAAAGTCGGCTTCTCAGTAGTGAGCGTCAAGCGGTTCAAGGCAGTACCCCACAACTGCTTCCACTTTTCTTCCCTGATCTCCAGTTCCTCCACCTCTGCCTTGAGTCCCTTTTCCCATTTCAGGCGCACGGGTCCGATCTGAGCAAAGCCTTCGCCCACGTTGACGCGGCAGGGCGTAATAAAGTTAAACTCCACCGTTTTGGGTTCATGCAGATCAAATATCTCCACCAGCTGAACCACGCCGTCCACGCGGTTATACACCGCACTGCGCTGCCAGTTGAGCAGCCGTGCCGCCGCCGGATACAGCGGTGCAAGATTCATGGAAATGGCAGCAAAGTTATCCTCCAGCTGATATACTACATCCTCTGCCCGATGTACCGCACCGCTGAGCTGTCCGCAGGAGGCAATGCGCGGTAGGTTGTGATACTGAGTTTCCTCAAAGCATCCGGCATCCACCAGCACCGGCTGCCCATGCGCAAACAACAGCATATTTCCGGCATCCAGATGACCGCCAATCTGTCCGTTATGTCCGCCGTAGATCGCCAGCGCCAGACCGTGCTCGTCGTCCTCCTTCATGCGCGCCACCATCATCGACTGTGCATTCAGGCAGCCCTGCATTCTGAACGGCGGTGCGCTCTTGTCCTCCTCGATCGATTCGCTGTACAGCGCGTTGATGCAGCGGTGCAGCAGCAGAGGCTCCTTTTCACCCTCGCCCTGCGTGCGCAGCAGGAATGCGCCCAGATCGCACAGCGCCGCGTCGCGTACCTCCATGCCGATGCGGTACATTGCCGGACCGGGCAGTTCCACCTTCATGGAGTTTGCACCGGTATTTACAAACCAGCCCTGCGCAATATGGCACAGCACCGGATAGTGGCACATCAGCTGTATTTGCAGTTCACGTCTCAGATCTACCTTGCCGCAGGTTGCCACGCGCGTCATCGTCAGGCAGTCCACGATGGGACCGGCTGTGTTGAGCCAATCTCCTACGCCATCGGGAATGCTGCCGTCCTGCGGCATTCTGCCCAGCAAATCGGAAAGCAGCTGCCACGCCTTTTCCATGCAATGCCATCTCTGACGGTCATCATCCACAAAGCACAGAAACGACATCATAATGCCGCGCAGACACTGCGCCGTGTATACGCGTGAGCCGCACAGCCAGCTCATCTCCGGCGCCTCCATAAAAGGCGCGATAATGCGGCGATCTACCTCATAGACGATGCGCTGCACCAGCTGAGGCGACATCGCCTCGCAGATCCTCTCGCCCAGCATCTGCACGACCATACACAGATCAAATGCGGTATTTGCTGCGGCAGAGTCGATCAGCGGCTGATAAATGTCGGGAAGCGGCATGGAATCCTCGCCCATGGAAAGCGGATTGTTTGCCGGAAGCACCCAGCTCGATTCCTCGCAGATGCTCCAGATCAGGTCTGCAATGCGCTCGTCAAACCGTGCATCGGGACGCGCCGCCATCGCCATGACCAGTGCGCAGAGCATATCTCTGCGTTCAAAATACGCCTTAGCATACTCATCCTGATTTTTCGTCTTTTGGTAGCGCATATACATCGATGCGCTCAGCGCAGGGATCGTCTGCCCCAGCGCATACTCCGCATCCCGGATCAACTTTTTTCGGCAGTCGTCCGGCAGCTTATCCCACGACTCGCGCTCCTCCGCCGAGGGAACCATCCGGAATACAGAGGCATCCTTCAGCTCAAACAACAGTAGATTATGATATTTTTCGAACATAAGCATCCCGCCAATAATTGATATTCAGGTCAGACCTTAGAGTGTATTTCGGTATTTTCAAAATGTATATCAAACAATCGTTTCAACCTTTTTCCAGGTCTTATCCTTTGCCGAGCGCATTAGCGCATCCATCAGCAGCTGCAGCTGCGCACCTTCCTCAATGGAGGGATGCACCTCTTTGCCGTGCGCCACGCAGTCAAGGAAGCTGTAATAGCAGTGGATATGTCCTCTGTCCCAGCCCACTGCGTTTTTAGAGGGCAGGAATACGCCGCCGGGAGAAGGATATCTGCCCAGACATTCAATGTCGGTAAAGCCTCTCATGCCGCCCAGTGCAACCTCGGGAGAAGTATTGTCGTAAAATCTGAGCCAATTGGGATTCATCAGATTCCATCGAAGCGCACCTTTTGTGCCCGCGATCTCCAGATACAGCTCATCCGCCGCGCCGGAGGTGATCTTGCTTGCCTCCACGCTGCCCAGTGCGCCATTTGCATAGCGTAGCATCATCAGCGCATGATCCTCGGAAATTTCATTGCAGACACCGCCCTCGCGGGTCGGGCGAGAGGAATAGAGCGTATTGCAGGCACACATGACCTCCTCGGGCATACCGATCAGCCACGTCACCAGATCCAACGCATGGGAACCCAGATCGAGCAACACGCCGCCCTCCATGCCCTGCTTCCAGCCCATCGGGCGATTCGGATCGATCGAGCCGGAGTGCAGATAGCGGCAGGTGAAGCTCAGCACCTCGCCGATCCTGCCTTCCTCCACCAGCTGACGGGCACGCATGGTGGCAGGGAAAAAGCGGTTGTTGAACACCACCTGCGCCTTGCCGGGTGCCTTTTTCGCAGCCTCCAGGATGCGCAGTGCGGATGCGCCATCAACGGAAAGCGGCTTGTCGATATAAACGTGTTTCCCGGCAGCAAGCGCGTCTATCGCCATCTGCTCATGCTGCGCATTGGGCGTGCAGATGCTCACTACGTCGATATCCTCGCGCGCGAGCAGCTCTCTGTAATCTCCGGTGGCAAATTTAAAGCCCAGCTCCTGCTTTGCGCGCCGCGCCTTTTCCACGGTGCGCGAACACACGCCCACCAACTCTGCCTGAAAACCACAGCCCGGATAAAACAGCGGAATACTCCTGATGGCGTGCGTATGCGTTTTTCCCATAAATCCCCAGCCGATGATACCGATTCCAATCGTCTGCATTGATCCCACGCTCCATATTATTTCATCACGATTCTGTTTACATTTTAACACAAACACACCGCCCACACAAGAGCGAAGCCGAAACTCCGACAAAAAGCATACGCTCTGTGGTTAGTGCTGTGTAACGAATTTTCGCGGGATATTGACATTTTCGATCTTTGAGAGCTATAATGAACACATCAAAGCAGTGACAAAAACACTGCATCATAAAAGGAGCGTGTATTTTTATGAAAAAGACCATGACCATAGAAGGCATGATGTGCATTAAGTGCAAGGGTCGCGTAGAGCGCGTGCTCAATGCCATCGACGGCGTTTCCGCTTCGGCTGATCTCGCTGCAAAGACCGCCGTCATCACGCTGAGCAAGGATGTTTCCGATGCCGCGCTGACCGCCGCCGTCACCGATGCCGGCTTCAAGGTAGTTGCCATCAACTGATTTTCCCGACATACATTAATTGAGGCAGGACAGACCGCAAAAGGCTCTGTCCTGCTTTGTTTTTGCTTCCCGACGGAACGCACCGCAGAGTTTCTGCGTCTAAAAATGGAAATTGATTTTATAAAGGAGTACAATTTAAATGAATGCACTGAACGCAAAAAATTACTGCCCGGTGGTCAACAACATCGTGCTGATCGTGGGCATCGGCTGCATCGTATATTATCTGATGGCAGGGCTGTTCGTGCGCTTCGGTCAGTCGGCGCTGTGGATCTGGCCGTTGGCAGGAGCCGTTCTGATCGCGCGCTACTTTCTCTGCCGTGCAGGCATCATCGCCATGCTGCCCAAAGGACTGCTGATTACCGCGCGCAGCCTGATCGCGCTGGCAGCGGCATTTTTCATCGCAGTGGAGTGCTTTGTGATATCGGGCATGGTGAGCACTGCGCCGCAGGGGCTGGACTATCTCATTATACTGGGTGCAAGAGTAAACGGCACCCAGCCGAGCATCTCTCTGAGCACGCGCGTAAACGCCGCGGTGGAATACCTCAACGAAAACCCCGATACCCGCGTGATCGCTTCAGGCGGGCAGGGCGAGGATGAGGAAATCAGCGAAGCAGAGTGCATCATCCGCCTGCTTTTGGAAGCAGGCATTGCACCGGAGCGCATCATCCGCGAGGACCAGGCAACCTCCACCGCCGAAAATGTGCGCCTAAGCTATGCACTGATCGATCAGGAGCGTCCGGGCGAAAGCGTAAAGGTGGGCGTAGTAACCAACGGCTATCATATGTTCCGCGCCAAGCTGATTGCACGCAGCAACGGCACCCATGAAGTCAGCGGCGTTGCGGGCGGTTCTTCGCTGTTTATGCTGCCGCACAACATGACTCGTGAATTTATGACGCTGGTGGTCGGTGCGCTGCGCGGCGACTTCTCGCTGAGATAAACCATTGCAGGTCAGTATAAAAAGATCCCTTTCTCCGGAAGCACTTTGGCTCCGATGAAAGGGATCTTCCTGTTTACTACAGTTGGATATCGCGATGCTTGAGGTGCAGCTTGTCCATCCAGCGCACAACGCGGGAGCGCGGCAGCAGATAGTTTATACTCACTGCGACCAGTACGCCGAATGCGGTATCAACGATTCGGTTGATGGAATACATCACATAGCTGTCCGCCGACTGGTTGAACAGCACGATGCACAACATAACGCCGCCGGGCTGAACGGCGCCGGGCCACTTGAACAGCTGGCAGAGCAGTATCATGCTCACCACGCCGATGGGCAGCAGCGCAAGCATCAGCGGATGCAGTCCTCCTTCGGGATAGAACTGCGCATAAACGCTGAACAGCGCCATGCCGATCAGACCGCCAAAAATAGTGCCGAACAGGCGGTTGCCGCCATACAGCCACGAAGTACCCATGTTGGTACCCGTTCCGAATACCGCGCCGATACAGGCGAAAGCAGGATTGCGCCCAAAGGGCATATACAGCAGTGCGCACAGTGTTGCCGCAATCGCGGTTTCCACATTTCTCATGCCGACGTGAAACTTCGTTACCTTGTTCTCAATCATGATCGGTGTCCCTCCGCATCGAATTTCTGTCCTCCTGCTTCCTTAAAAGTGAAGCGTGCTCATTATACTCGCTTGGTTCAAAAAGTCAACACATTTTTCGTTTTCTCTCCATAATTCAACCTGCACTTTGCCTTGAGCATACATATAAAAATCACGAAGCAACATCACTCAGCGCTTCGTGATTTCATTTATCCGTCAATCATCGTCATCGTCGTCGTCATCATCGTCATCATCATCGTCATCATCGTCATCGTCATCATCGTCATCGTCGTCATCATCATCGTCGTCGTCATCGTCGTCATCATCATCGTCGTCATCATCATCGTCGTCATCGCAGCGTGAATCGGATGGTGAATGTGTCGGCTCGATGGTCTGCATCGGCTCCGGCATATCCTCTGCCGTACCGGGAGATGTCAGCGGCTGATGAACCGCTGTCTGATCGATGTGTGCTCCACCCAAACGGTAAAAAACGCCGATCAGCAGCACCAGCACTGCGGCACACGTCAGCAGCGGCGCGGCGATCTGTCTGCCTCTTTCCCACGTCAGATGCCGCACAGGCACCAGTTCGCGAATTTCCACCTCCTGTCCGACACGCCAGTCATCATGTACGCGCACCGTTCGCATTTCTCCGCCGCGCAAAAGCACGATGGCTCTGTGCCCTTCGATCGACAGGATCAGTGCCTTCATGCTTCATTCCTCCCATCCAGTATGTATTCTGCAATACAATGATAATCACCCGATACCGCGATCGCGCAGGCAATCAGATATTTTCTGTGTCGTTCCCATGTTTTCAGACTCACGCCCAACGCTTCACTCAGTTCGCGCGCAGGAATACGTCCGTTTCGAGTGCGCTCCAGCAGTTCCGGGCGCTCCATGAGATATCTGCACGCTCTGCGACACGCCTGCCGGGTGACTTCATGCTTTGGTGAACAGGCGGCGACCTCCGAAAGAGAAATACCCATCTCCTCCAGCTCTGCGCGGAAATGCTCGATCTCCTCGCGGCGGCGTTCGACCTCGCGCTGCTGCTGATAAGCATTGATCGACGCCGCATTGACGATATGCGCGTGCTGCGCTTCGCTCAGCGAACTGACCGGCACCACATGATCCACTCGTTCCCTGCGGCGCAGATCGACCAACCGATGCCTGAGCACACCGCGCAAATGGGCAGTAAAGCTGCCTTTGTCCGCCTGATAGCTCATTACCGCTTCCTCAACCGCCTGATCTCCCACATCCATATATTCCGGTCGGTAAAAGCCCATGTGCAGTATGATGCGCGCGGCGATCAGCGGCTGATACTGGTGCTTCAGATAGCCCATCGCCTCCGGATCCTGTTTGGCGCAAAGTGCTCTTTCGTTTGCATTCATTCCGCATCCCTCCCGACCGTTTCTCACCGTTCTCTTTTCCCTGCTCACTCTCCCCTTTTCGCTTATAAGGGATCGCATTTCGATGCGTATGCATTCTCGGAAAAAAGAGTCATACGGTCTGCAGACCGCATCACAAGCATAGCGAAATACGCTCAGAAAGTCAATCTCATTCGACAAAATGTCATATTTCATGCAAGCAGGGAGCGCAGCAGCACTGCACTCCCTCCGGTTTATTTCAGGCTCGTCAGGGTAAGGACAGAATATTCTCCGAACTCCTGCCTCTTTGAGATATTCTTTGGGCACCGTATTTATTTTACTCAATCGCGATCATACGGGCAGTTGTCGTCGTCATGACCGGTCTTGCCACACTCATCACAGCGCTCATACGGGCAGTTGTCGTCGTCATGACCGGTCTTGCCACACTCGTCGCAGCGCTCATACGGGCAGTTGTCGTCGTCATGACCGGTCTTGCCACATTCGTCGCAGCGCTCATACGGGCAGTTGTCGTCGTCATGACCGGTCTTGCCACACTCGTCGC
>CAZYQB010000001.1:9143-29301 GCA_964649595.1 uncultured Oscillospiraceae bacterium
CGGTCTTGCCACACTCGTCGCAGCGCTCATACGGGCAGTTGTCGTCGTCATGACCATACTGTCTGCACTCGTCGCAGTATTCCTGACGGACGGAACCGATGCCGTTCACAACTGTCTGAACGCGATCGGGGCAATCGTCGTCATCATGTCCGTACTGACCACACTCATCACACCATTCATCCCAGTCATCGCTATCGTTGTCATCATAGGGGCAATCGTCGTCGTCATGTCCATACTGACCGCACTCATCGCAGTAGAGCACGCCTTTTTCCCTCTGCGTGCAGGCATCGTCATCATGCCCCAGCTCACCGCAATAGTCGCATCGATCAATTTCCCCGTTCACACCTGCCGAAATACGCGTGGCACATTCATTATCAGCGTGTCCGAAGGTCAGGCAGTATTCGCAATAGTTCGGATACTTCACGCCCATCGAGGCAATACCTGTTGCCGAAATCACATTGCTGTCGGAGACCAGCGAGAAGGTATACGTCTCTCCTTCTCTGATCGCATCGGTGATCTGCACATATACATCGTTTGCATCACCGCCGAGCACACTCACGCTGTGCGCAGCTTGAAAAGCATCCTTTGCAGTGAGCACATAGTCGGTCCGCCATGCCACATTTTGCATCATTTCGATTTTGAACACACCGTTTCCCCAATAGGTGACACTTTCCACACAGGTCAGGATCACCGGGTCATTTCCTTGCGCCAGCACCGTGCCGCACAGCAGCAGCGCAACGATCAGAAGCACACTGAGCATTTTTTTCATGTTCATTTCCTCCTTTATTTTCTCTTCACTTAATATCCGTATCCATCGGATCCATTTTCGGGGGTATTTTTTTAAAGTTCAAAAATTTTTTTAAAGGCATACAAAAAAAACACCGCCGAAAACAAATCGTTTTCAGCGATGCTCACATTCTTTAAATCTATCGAGTGACGCCCATCCGTTCAAAAGGATACAGTCGGAAAACCGCCTTACCGACAATCTGCTCCTCGGCAATCATGCCGGTAAAGGCAAAGCGCGAATCGGTATCCGAGCTGCGGTCATCGCTCAGCACAAAGATGCGTCCTTCCGGTACGATGCAGGGAAACACAGTATCACATTCGCCGCGCTGCAACTCAGACACATATTCTTCACTCAGCGCCTCCCCGTTGACCGAAACGACGCCCTCCTCGGAAAGGTCCACCTGATCCCCGGCAGCGGCGATCACGCGGCGCACCAGCAGCTGCTCTCCACCAATGGAAAACAGCACCAGATCACCTCTGTGTACATCTCTTGTGCGCGCGGAAACGATCAGATCGCCCTCCTGCAGCGTAGGCAGCATATCCTCACCCTGCACGCACATGACAGGAAAAATCAGCGCCGCGAGCAGACACACCGCAAGCAGACACATCACGCTTATGCATATATTCCTCCATATGCTCAAGCTCCTGCGCTGACGGCGTGCGCGGGAAAGCTCCTGCTCAAGCTGCGCTAGCGTAGGACGATTTTGCCTTGCTGCCTGCGCCGCGGTCTCCCGTGCGCGCAGCTTCTCCTCTTTTTCACGCTGCCGCTTCTCGCGCAGCTCCTCCATGCGCTCTTTAAATGTCAGTTCGCGCGGCTTCTGCGGGAGTCTTTTTCGTTCCGGCTTGGGCAGCTCGGCAGGGATTTCAAACAGATCGATCTGTTTCTTGCTCATAGTCGCCTCTTCCACTTCCAGATATTTTCCAATTTCGGATACTGCCTTTGGGGGATATTATTCGTCCTTCTCCGATGCAGCAGGCACAGTCATGGAATTTCTGATCTCCAGACTGATCTGATCCAGCTGCTGCGACAGGCTGTTCCACTTCATGCGCGCCTTCTCCTCGGCAATATACTGCAGCTCTTCGCACTTTCTGCGCGTCTGCTTTTCCATCTCCGCGCACGCCTGCTGCGTCTGCTCAAGCATCATCTGCGCCTGCTTCTGTGCATCCAGTTCCAGCTGACGGCACTTTTCCTGCTGCTCGCACTTCATTCGCTCAATATTTTCCAAATACTGCTGCGCGGTGTTCTGCGCAGACTCAAAGATGCCGTTGACCTGCGCGGAAACTTCGGCAAGCGAGCCTACGTTTTGAGTAATGATAGTGCGGTCGGCAAGCTGTGCGCGAAGGGCATCGCGCTCACGAACGAGCGCAGCGATCTCATCCTGCGCGCCGGAGAGCTGCATATCCCTTTCGTCGATGCTCTGCCGATGTGTCTGCGCATTTCTGCGCTCATCCTCGAGCGCCTGCTGCGCGGCAGTCAGCTGCATACGCGCCGATTCGATTTGCTGGTGCGCGCTGCGAAGCTCCTTCTGCACGTCTGCCGTTTTCTGCTGCTGGGCGGTCAGATCGCGCTGGGTACGCATGAGCTGCTCCTGCGCCGCTGCGGTCTGCGCGCGCTCGGATGTGCTCTGATCCTGCAGCGCGGTCAGCTCCCGGCGCAGCTGATCCATCTGCTGTTCGAGCGCTTCCTTTGCCCTGCCGCTTTCAACAAGCATATTCAACAATTCAATTCGGCTCAGCCGCCTGAGTTCTTTATCTGTCATATGTACACATCCAGTCTGCCTTTCTGCGGCGCAGCGCCTAAGAGAGGCGTATTCATTCGTGGCATACAGCAAATGCGCTCATGCTCTTCAATTCTCATGTTCGCATAAACAACCAATATACCAAAATTATATGCTCAATTACAGATCATGTCAACCTTCCGGCTGTTTTATCGGCAAATTTCGATTTGGAAATTTGGCTTAGAGTTCAACCGTGCATATCAAAAGCCGCCACATATAAACGCGGCGGCTCTTTCTGCCCCAGCTATATCTTCTGCTGCAGAGATCAGGCGTCAGTCTCCTGTGCCTTTTCCTCGGATTTTTCTTCCGTTCTTTCCTCGGTCTCCTCTTCGGGAGCCGCTTCCTTCTTTTCGGAAAGCGTTTCGGGAGCAGGGATCTCCAGACAGATCGGACTGTACTCCTCATCGTCCTCATCGATCAGACCCAGCAGACCCATGAGTTTGCCCATAACCGGCACATTTTTATACTCTCTGGTGCGTGCAGCGCGTTCGGCTGCCTTGCGTTCATACTCGATCTTTTCGCGCTCTTCCTCATAGATGGCGTTGCTTTCGTCGCATACCAGATTCATGATCGCTTCGCTGTAGCGCTGAACCTCGCTCAGGCAGTAATTGACCTTCTCGCCCAGCTGATGCTCATCCGCCAGACCGCACGTCTCCAGCATAAACTGAATGCGTCCGCGCAGCGTATCAAGCTCAAATGCGCCGTCCTGATCCTTCTGCAGGCGGCTTCTGTTATACTCCGCTAGCTTGCAGACGATGCCATACCTCTCCTTGGGGCGCACCGCGATCGGCAGAACTGCCGTCAGCACGGCTTTGCCCGACAGCACACGAATGTTCATTTCGCATCCACACAGGCGGCTGCTTGCATCCATATCCACATGATAGCTGTACACTACCTCGTTATGCTGATCTCTGAGCGCTTCCATATGCTCCATAAAGGATTCTACCACACGATACATTGTATCTCCTCCTTAGGGATCCGCATTTTCAAATGATATATTATTTTATGCGCAGATTTCAACCGTGATATATAGTATGATGCACCTTACCAGAACAGCATGGCATCCTTATTGAGCAGCTTATTGACCGCTTCGATGAAATAGTAATCACCATATACCATATAGATGTGATGATCCTTCTCATACGAACCGGTGCACTGCTTAAAGATGGCGGGAGAATCCTCGCTCCAATCGGCACAATGCTCTTCCATGGCGATGAGCAGCTTTTCGGCGGCATTGATGTAGAAGGGCTTCTCATATTCGGAGACCACCTTCGCCAGCTCCAGCAGACCGCACGCTGCGATCGCACCGGCGCAGTTATCTTTGAGCACCGGCTCCTTGGGGGCGCGGAAATCGCAATCCGGCAGCCAATCGTCGCACACATTGGCGATAAAGTAATGGGCGGCGCGCTTTGCCGCATCCAGATAGCGCACCTCGCCGGTGTGGATATAGCTCAGGGTAAAGCCGTACAGCGCCCACGTCTGACCGCGCGACCAGGACGAGCCGGAAGCATAGCCCTGTCCGGCGGGGTTGTCGAGCATTTCGCCGGTCATGGGATCAAAGATCACGATATGATTGCAGGAACCGTCCGGGCGCATAAAATATTTCATGGTAGTATCGGCATGACTCATGGCGATCAGGCGATAGCGCGGATCGTTGAGAAGCGCGGATGCACGGTAAAGCATGGGAATATTCATCATGCAGTCGATGATCGCCCAACCGGTGCGTCTGCCGTTCCATGCGCGAATGAAGCCGTTGGGATTGTAGCGACCTGCCAGCGTGCTTGCGGCGGTCAGCCAACGGCGGCGGCTGATGGGATCCTTGGTCAGGCGGTAATTTACGCCGCTGGTCAGGTTCCACATAAAGCCTACATCGTGATGCAGCTGTTCATGCTCGATCAGCACATCGTCGAGCATCTCTTCGCAGCGCACGGCAGCCTTCTTGTACTCCTCATCGCCGGTCATCAGATACATCTGCCACATGGACGCGCCCCAGAATCCGTTCGTCCACCATGCCAGACCACCCGAACCAGGCACCCATTCCCCATCCTGTACGGTGTAGGGAATGAAGTCAACTGCATTTGCCTTCTCGCGTCCATATGCCATCTTCTTTTCGAGCAGTCCCTTGACTCTCTCAAGCCACTTTGCGTCCATATCCGTTTCCCTCCATAAAAATAAATTTCGTAATCTCATTGTACACGATTATGAACCCGAATGCAAGAGTCTCTCAACCAGAGGCAGGGGCATCTCGCCTCAATAAATTTTGTTCTATATAGATGATGCGCCATTCCAAAAGGCACACAAAAGGGCTTCCCTCACCGAAAGGAAAACCCTTTTACACAGCTTATAGATATTTTTTAATTTGCATCGCCATCGCATAAGCCAGCGGCACCGGCACGGCGTTGCCGATCATCTTGTAACCGTAATCCACATCGCTGTACTCAAATATGAAATCGTCCGGGAATCCCTGCACGCGAGCGCACTCGCGCACGGTCAGGCGTCGATACAGTTCCTCAAAGCCCGGCGCAAAGATATGCTTGTTCTGAGCAATTTTTATCATCTTCGGCGCCTGCGGATGCAGCTGGCACTGTCTGCCTGATGCCTGCACGGTAAACGCCGGTTCATTCCATGCGCGCACGCGGTTTCTGGACATGAAGATGGGCGAATAAGTCCCCACATAATATTCGTGGTTGGCAACAGAGCAGCCGCTGCCGTTGGTCTGATTTTTTTCTTTTGCCGAAATAGCGCTGTCCTTTAGGTCAAAAATCACATCTTTGAGCACCAGCTTGGTTTTCTGCGGTGCAGGAAACTCGAAATCGACCTTCATATCCTTTCGAAAGCCCACATAGAACACGCGCTTTCTGTCCTGCGCAGTGGAAAAATCGTGAGCGTTGAGCAGCTTGAACGTCACGTCATAGCCTGCCTGATCGAACATTTCCAGAAAATTGGCAACCGCCTCGCTGTGCCGCCCGGCAAGCATTCCCGATACGTTCTCCGCAAGGAAAAAGCGCGGCTTCTTTGCCGAGAGGATACGGATATACTCATAAAAGAGCTGACCGCGCGGGTCCTTGATGCCCCGAAGCGCACCTGCTTCGCTCCATGACTGGCAAGGCGGACCGCCGATGATGCCGTCGATATGATCCGGGAAATCACTGTCCTTGATGCTGCGGATATCGCCCTTAATGAGTCTGCCGCGATGATTGCGCTCATAGGTCGCCCAGATACCGCTGTCAAATTCATTGGCGACCGGAATCTCGAAGCCTGCTTTTTCAAATCCGAGATCAAGACCGCCCGCACCCGAAAATAGGCTGATTACTTTCATTCGATCCATCCTTTGATTTATCGTTCAAATACGATCAGCTTGGCGGCTTTCAGCTGTGCCGGATTGTCAGGATTTTTAACTTTAACGTCCGAAATGCTGAAGCCGTCCACCTTGCCGACCAAGCCTTCGATGAGGCTGCGGTTAGAGAAGGAAGCGTACTTTTCTGCGCTGATGATGCACATGAAATTGAAGGTTTTACCCTTTCGGCGGTATACATAGTCAAACACATGAAACGGGTTTTCGATGCCCCACATACCGCGGATGCGCAGATAGGTAATGCCCAGCGGGTCCACGCGATTGAGCCTGCCCAGTTCATTGGTGGGTGCCAGCTCAATTCCGGGGATCTCCTCAATGCCGCTGCGGATCTTATCCTTGATGCGCGAATAGGTATGATCGGCCGCGCAGTATTCGGTGCCATAGACCATCGCCAGATGCTTTAAGGTATGGTTTTTGACCGTACCCACGCAGTAGAGCATATCCTTTTCATCCCAGTTTTCGGCGCTGCGGCAGCCTTCCGAGATCATATTGCAGGAGGCATACAGCTTGTCTTTGGGATAGGAAGAATTGAGCGCAAGCGCCGCAGTATCGGTTTCGATTTTTTTGATTTCAATGGCATCTCCGCCGCGCAGCATGGCATCGGGCGGATTGCTGTTGTTGCCCAGATAGGAGAATACCTCGGACCATTTTTCAAGGCGCTGTCCTTCCTCCGCCCGAACACAGCCTGCAAACAGATCTTTGATATAAATTTCCAGCGCATCGCCTGCGGAGTTTGCGCGGTTTCTACCGCCTGCCGCCTCACGCAGATTGAATACAGGATTGACAACCAGATTATATATTGCATCGATGATGTTGGCGTTCATGATCTTAAACCTCATATGTTATCGGTGATTTGGTCTTTATAGTACACCACATATTTCGGTTTTCTGCAAGCGATTCCGATTTAAAATTTGCACGAAAAGCGTGCGCAGGTCAAAAATGCCAAAACAAAAATTCACCCGAACATTTCTGCTCGGGTGAATGGATCATTTTGCCGGATGCTATAAGCGCAGGCAGATTACAGATCGAAATCGTCGCTGCCCAGATCAGCTTCCATAGCGGACTCGTCGGTCAGAGCTTCGCGGATGCTCAGGGAGATGCGCTTTGCAGCAGTATCAACGCTGAGGATCTTAACACGGATCTCATCGCCAACCTTCACAGCGTCCTCGACCTTCTCGATGCGGGTCAGAGCGCACTGAGAGATGTGAACCATGCCGTCCAGACCGGGCTCGAGCTCTACGAATGCACCGTAGGGAACGATGCGGACGACCTTACCGGTCACGATGGAGCCAGAGAGATACTTCTCGCCGGCGATATCCCAGGGCTTGGGCTGGGTAGCCTTGTAGCTCAGGGAGATGCGGTCGCGCTCCTGGTCCAGCTTGAGGATCTTCACGTCGATCTCCTGATTGACGGCAACGACCTCAGAGGGATGAGCAACGCGCTTCCAGCTCAGATCGGTTACATGAACCAGACCGTCAACGCCGCCGATGTCAACGAAAGCGCCGAAGTTGGTCAGACGACGAACGATGCCCTTAACGACAGTGCCCTCTTCCAGGGTTGCCCAAACGGCCTTCTTCTTCTCATCCTCAGCAGCCTGCAGCACAGCCTTGCGGGAAGCAACAACGCGCTTCTTGCTCTTGTCGATCTCGATGATCTTGAGATCCATTTCCTGACCTACGAACTCGTCGATCTTCTCAACGTAACGCAGGGACAGCAGAGAAGCAGGGATGAAAGCACGGATGCCTTCGACGTTGGCGATCAGACCGCCCTTGACGGACTCCTTGCCGGTACCCTTTACGAACTCGCCGGACTCATGAGCAGCAATGATGGCATCCCAAACCTTGCGGTTTACGATGTTGCGCTGACTCAGCAGAACATTGCCTTCGCCATCGTTTACCTTGACGACTTCAACTTCGATTTCGTCGCCGATATTCACTTCCTGAGTGATCAGGTCGCTCTTCTTGACCAGACCATCAGCCTTATAACCAACGTTGACGCATACTTCGTCCTCGGTGATCTGAACAACCGTGCCGGTTACGGTCTGACCGGGACGGAGCTGTACCAGAGTCGCTTCAACTTCAGCCATGAAGTCAGACTCCTGAATTTCAACCTGCTTTTCGATGTCGTTCATTTGTGTTACAACCTCCTTAAATGTACCATCCGGCGTGGAAGCGCCGGCTGTAATACCAATGTTATCCTGCGGCGATATGGAAATATCTTTTAATTCCTCTGCGCATTCGATCAGATAGGTGCGCTCACATACCGCCTTGCACAGCTCGCAGAGCTTTTTTGTGTTGGCGCTGTTTCTGCCGCCCACGATCAGCATCACGTCGGACTGCTGCGCGATGCGCACGGCTTCCGCCTGCCTCGTTGCGGTCGTAGAGCAGATGGTGGAACGCTTGTCGATGTCAACGCCGGCTTTTGTCAGTGCCTGACACATTTTTTCAAAGCGTTCACTGGGAAAGGTGGTCTGAACCACCACCAGCGCCTTTGCGGGCAGCGGAGAAGTAATGTCCTCCTCGGTCTCCATCGCGCGTCCTAAGCCCCGTGTCCAACCCAGTATACCCTGTACCTCGGGGTGGGTCTTGTCCCCGATGACGATTACGGGCATACCATCCGCGGCGGCGCGATCAGCCATCTGATGGATCCTCGATACGAACGGACAAGTGGCATCCGCCACGACTGCGCCGCGCGAGCGAAGCGTTTCGATGATCTCCCGTCCTACGCCATGCGCGCGAATGACCACCGTGGCACCTTCGGGAGCTTCCTCGGGACAGTCAATAACGCGGGCACCTCGGCTTTCCAAATCGGAAACGACCTGCGGATTATGGATGATCGGACCGAGAGTATATACTCTTGACTGCTTGGAGAGCAGACGTTCCATTTCATCAACAGCACGCCTTACGCCAAAGCAAAACCCGGCACTGCGGGCAACCTGAACAGCCATATGCATATCCTCCCGAGATCATGCCTTCCTCTAACAAATACTACGCTCGACAGTATATCATTCGCCTAAACCCATGAAATTCCTGCCGATTTTATCAATTAACCAACCTTTAACGCCCGACACAAAAAAAGCGAAAAGGGTTCTATACGCAGTGCACTCATTTATCTGATCGGCGTAAAAGCCTTAACATCCTGCTTAACATCGAGCTAAAACACTTTGACTCATCATATGATATAATGATTTTGACAAAGCGCTGCGAGCTTTGCCGCAGGAATACTCCGGCATCAGATATCGCGGATACGGATAAAAAATGTACATTATAAAATACGATATTTCCTTCAGGAGGGAATTTTGATGAAGCGCATCATTCTTACGGGCGGCGGCACCGCCGGTCATGTAACTCCCAATCTGGCACTGATCCCCACGCTTAAAAAAGAAGGCTGGGAAATTCACTATATCGGCACTGCAGAAGGTATCGAGAGAAAGCTGATTGAAAAGGTGGAAGGGGTTACCTACCACTGCGTAAAAAGCGGCAAGCTGAGAAGATATTTTGATTTAAAGAATTTCACCGATCCTTTTAAGGTGCTGGCAGGCTGCTTTAAGTCGGCTGCGCTGGTGAGAAAAATCAATCCTGATATCGTATTCTCCAAGGGCGGATTTGTATCCGTTCCGGTAGTATACGGCGCAAAGTTTTCCGGCGTGCCGGTGCTGCTTCATGAATCGGATATGACACCCGGTCTGGCAAACCGCCTGACCGCACCGTTTGCCGAAGCGATGTGCTGCACCTTCCCCGAAGCGGCAAAAGCTGCCGGCAGCAAGGGCAGAGTGACCGGAACTCCGCTGCGCGCAGAGCTGTTTCAGGGCAGCCGCGAGCAGGGCATGAAGCTGTTTTCTCTGACCGATTCCCGTCCGGTGCTGATGATTATCGGCGGCTCCAGCGGCGCTCAGGCGATCAACAAGGCAGTTCGTGAAGCGCTGCCCAAGATGACGCAGTGTTTCCAAGTACTGCACCTGTGCGGTAAGGGCAACCTCGACGCCGAATGTGAAGGCGTGAAGAACTATCATCAGTATGAATATCTCGATGAGGATCTCAAACACGCCTATGCCTGCGCCGATGTACTGATCTCCCGCGCCGGTTCCAACGTGCTGTGCGAGATTCTCGCCCTCAAGAAGCCTGCACTACTGATTCCCTACCCCAAAGAGGCCAGCCGCGGCGATCAGATCCTCAACGCCCAGTCCTTTGAGCAGCGCGGACTTTCCCATGTGCTGATGCAGGAAAACATGACCGCCGAAACGCTTATGAGCAGCGTGATCGATGTATACAAGAGCCGCGGTCAGCTGATCGATGCCATGGAGCGCGAAGCCTCCTCCGACGGCGTCGAAAACGTAATGGCGCTCATCCGCCAGTATGCAAAGCAGTAATCTGTTCCCCTCTTCCCAGACAACCATACGAAACGGAGGATACGAATCATGCTTACGCCCAAAGACATTGCATCCATGCTCGATCATTCCACCCTTCAGCAGTTCCTCACCGATGAAGATGTACGCAAGGGATGCGAAATCGCGCTCAAGTATTCCACCGCCACCGTATGCGCCCGTCCGCAGGATATCAAGATGGTCGCACAACTGCTGAAGGGCTCCACCGTCAAGCCCTGCACCGTCATCGGCTTTCCGCACGGCGCACACCTGACCGCCGTAAAAGTATTTGAGGCGAAACAGGCGATCGCAGACGGCTGCGAAGAGCTGGACATGGTGCTTGCCATCGGAAAGCTCAAAAGCGGCGAATATGACTATGTGGAAGCCGACATCCGCGCCGTTGCCGAGGCGGCTCATGAAGGCGGCGCCATTCTCAAGGTCATTCTCGAGACCTGCTTCCTGACCGATGAGGAAAAGAAGATCGCCTGCCGACTGTGCGAGAAGGCGGGTGCCGACTTTGTAAAGACCTCTACCGGCTACGGCACAAGCGGCGCAAACGTGCCCGACCTCAAACTGATGCGCGCTGCCGTATCCGAAAAAGTCAAGGTCAAGGCTGCCGGCGGTATGCGCACGCTCGATGCGGTACTGGCAGCACGCGCTGCCGGCGCAGATCGCTGCGGCGTAAGTGCTACCGCAAAGATCATGGCGGAAGCTGAAGCACGCTATGCCGCAGGCACGCTGTGCGAGTGCGCCGACGGCGAAATGGGCGGCGGCTACTGATTCTCGATTTAATAGAGCCGAAATACTGCGCGAAAACGTGGTGCTTCGGCTCCGTTTTTAGCCTTGCAGGCTAATGGGTTGACAAGTAAAGTCATCTGTGCTATGATAATTGCACAGAGTAGAAATACTCTGGCGGCATCTGAATAGATTTTTCCCGTAAGGACGTTTATCTTTGGAAATGGACAGTGAGCATCTCAGGGAGAGGTGTACCCATTTGCAAAGATAAACGCCCTTTTTGCGTTTGTTCATCCCTGAGAAGCACATATCACCTGCGACCAACGAAAGGGAGGAATCATTCATGAACCACTACAGCGATATCACCGGCAACACCGCAACCGGCAACCTGGACCGCGAACTCAAGAAGATGAGAAAGGAGGCAGAACACCTCGCAGCGCTTCAGCGCCGCGGAAAGCTCACCTATGAGCAGGTGATGGATGCCCGCCGCCGCTTCATCGGCATCTACAAGCCGCTGCTCGAAAGGGCGCTCGGCTACTGAGTGTTCGAGATATGATGACGCCCCGGCTCCCATGCGGGATCCGGGGCGTTTGAACGGTTTGCATATTTTATACGCGGGATACACCTTCGATATAGGTGATGATGGCGAGCAGACCGGGACCGGTGTGCGCGCCTACAACAGGAGTCAGATTAACGACCTCATCCACGTCGCGTCCGCACAGGGTCTTGATGGAGGTGCGCAGCAGCTCCACATCTGCTTCGGCAGATTCGGCAGTGATGATATAGATGGGGGCGGCATGATCGCCCAGCACTTCCTGAAGATTGGTTGCCATCTGCTTGATCGCCTTTTTGCGTCCCTTTACCTTTTCCTTGGAAACCAGACGACCTTCCTCGTTTACATCCAGGATGGGCTTGATGTTGAGCATGGTGCCCAGCGCCGCGGAGGTAGCGGAGATGCGACCGCCGCGCTTGAGGTATACCAGATCATCTACGGTGAACCAGTGGTGCAGGCAGAAGCGCTCCTTTTCGACCAGAGCAACGATTTCCTCGGCGCTCTTGCCCTGCTTGAGTGCTTCCACTGCCAGCTTTACCATGTGACCCTGACCCATAGAGGCGCTCAGGGTGTCGGCGATGTACAGCTTGCGCTCGGGATACTTTTCCTGCAGATCTTCCGCTGCCAGACGGGCGCTATTCTGAGTGCCGGTCAGACCGCTGGAGAAGGCAACGTAGATCACATCGTCACCGGCTGCGAATACCGGCTCGAAATACTCTTCGAAAGCAGCCTGATTGATCTGAGAGGTGGTAGCCTGAGCACCGGCGCGCATGGCATCGTAGAACTCCTTGCGCGACATGACGTTGCTGCCGCCGAAGGGAGAATCCACATAGTCCTTGCCGTTCATCTCATAAGGCATGGGAGCGAGAAGTACGTTGTTTTCCTGAAGAAATGCCGCGGACAGATCCGAGTTGCTGTCGGTAATGATGCGAATACCCATAATCTTTGTGATCTCCTTTTCCAAGCACGCTCCGTCAATCGGAACGCAATTTTATGCTGAAGGGGATTAAACGTGACCGGCGTTGATATAGTGGGCGATCATGTCGATGATCGTCTCGTCCATGTTTACGTCCTTGCCGAAGGAAACGACTACATGGGCGTACTGGTCATAGTGGCGGATATATTTTTCGTAGGCAGGTTTAACGGTGGCAAGATACTGCTCGGAGATGCTGTCGATGGTACGAGCTCGCTCGTTGATATCGCGCCGTATGCGCCGCAGCAGACAGATATCCGGATCGACGTTGAGGAAGATCCTCAGATCCATCAGTTCGCGCAGGCGCTCCTCGTAGAAGGTATGAATGCCTTCGATCAGCAATACATCCTTGGGATAGATCAGCTCGTCACTGTCCGCACGCACATGACGGGTGAAATCGTATCCCTTCTTAGTGATCGGCTTGCCCCTGAGCAGCGCCTTCACATCAGCAAAGAGCAGCTCATGGTCAAAAGCAACGGTCGGATCATCAAAATCGAAATGCGCACGGTCCTGTTCGCTTCGATGCGACTGATCCTTGTAGTAGGCATCCTGATGAAGCAGCACGACGCCGTTTTGCGAATCTATCTGATGATCGACGTGACGCGCGATCAGTTCCTTGGCAAGAGTCGTCTTTCCGCTGCCGCTGGCACCGCATATGCCGATGATGAGCATGAAAAAATCATCCTTTCTCCGGGCAAGTAGAGCGTTTAGAAACCTGTACTTAAATAAACATACCTCAAAGCGGCGTTTATGTCAATCGCGCATTGCTTAAAACATGGTGTCAAAACAAAACCTTTGTTACCTTTATGACATATTTTTCACAGAATACGCCCTGATTTCGCCCAACTTTTTCCACATCGGTGTCGTACATGGCTTATAACCCAAACAATTTATTTTACCGCAGTGAAACAAAACACTGCCGCACCGCGTCTTATAAAACAGAAAGGAAAATAAAGGCAAACGCTGCTCAACAATGAAAAAGAGGAGGCGAAAACAATGAAGAACGTAAAACGACTGTCCGTTATGCTTGCCGCGCTGCTGCTGGCGATGCTTTTGAGCATTCCTGCCGCGCTGGCAGATACGCTCTACGGAGTAATCACCACGCCTACGGCAAACGGCTCTGCCAATCTGCGCGCCAAAGCAGGTGTGACTCAAGCGATCATCGGTTGGGCGCAGAACGGCGATGAGGTGGAAGTACTGTATCAAGGCAACACATGGCACCGCGTAAAGCTGCTCAAAAACGGGCGCGTCGGCTGGGTATACGGGCGCTATCTGACCATCAAGGAAACTGCCGAACAGCCCGAGAGCATCACCGGTGTGCAGATCAGCGGCATCGTCGGCGAGGTCATGACCAAATATCCCTCCAGCACGGTTAACCTGCGTATGGGCGCCGGCACAAACTATGCGGTGGTCGGAAAATGCGCACGCGGCACGCGGCTGGAGATCCTCGATGAGCTGGACAACTGGTATCAGGTCCAGGTGGTCGGAAACGGCACACAGGGCTGGATGAGCAAAAACTATATCTCTCTGGGACTTCAGGCACGCACCACCGGACGAGTCAATCTGCGGCGCGGTCCGGGCACCGGCTACACCGTATTAAAGACCCTCGATAACGGTCAGAATATCACCGTAACATGGGTGGGCGACAGCTGGAGCAAGGTGGAAATCGGAGAGGACAGCGGCTACATCAGCAACAAGTATTACACCTTCAGATAAATATGGCCCGCAGCAAACAATCCGGCGTGCGCTCACAGGGCGTACGCCTTTTATTGTAGCACACTGTATCACGGATCGAAGAGCAGGAATTTTTGACAGTTGTGCAAAAAAGGATGCAAAAGGGGTATAGTTGTGCTATGATTAATTTGCACGCACTGCCGTGCCCAAGGAGGATGAAATGATGAAATATACCTGTAGAGACAAACGTCTGCTGGCGTGGCTGTTGACGGCATTGATCGCCTTCACTGCATTCGGCAGCGCATGGGCAAGTGAACTCAGCACAACCCCCCCGGCAACTACCGCATCCGGCACGCTGCAGGTGCTGCTCAAATCGCTCGGCGATGTAAGCAGCATCCGTATCAAGCTAAACGGCAGCTATTCACTCAATGAAAACACCGGCTTTCGGTTCGATGAAACTGCCGACATCAAAGCGACTGCCTCCGGCAATGAGGTATGGCTTGCCTGCGGCGGCATCAATCTTAACATGGGCGAAAGCGTCACGCTCAGCCGACACAGCAAAAGCGGACTCAACGGTCTGTACATCGAAGGCTCGCAGAGAGGAAAGCTCTATTGCGGCAGCCTTCGGCTCAGCGCCGCAGACGGTCTGCTGCGCATAGTACTGCTGATCGATCTGGAAGAATACCTCTACGGCGTTGTGCCATATGAAATGAGCGATTCCTTCCCGCTGGAGGCGCTCAAAGCGCAGGCAATCGCCGCCCGAACCTATGCCCTCAAACGGCGCGCCGACCGCGGCGGGCGAGATTACGATGTAGTAGATACCACCGCCGATCAGGTGTTTATGGGCTTTGATCCCGAATACGTCAACGCCATTGCCGCGGTGGATGCCACCAAGGGCATCTGCGGCACCTATCTGGGAGAATATGCTACCTGCTACTATACCGCCAGCAATGGCGGACAGACCGCGATGGCGCACGACATTCTGGGCACCTCTCAAAACGACGGCTATCTCGCCATTGTGGATGATCCGTATGACGTGGAAAATCCATACAGCAAGGTTACGCAGCTGATCCTTCGCGAAGATGCCTATCAGCTGCCCGCGCTCATTGAGCAGGAGCTGGAAAGCTCCGTTGCCGAATGGCTGGGAGCAATGAACTACAGCGAGGAAGCCGATGATATATACATCGACCGGATCATTGCCGTTGAGCCGCATACCACACTGTATGGAGAACCCAATCGTATGTATCAGCAGGTGCGCATCAGCTTTACCATCAGTGCCTGCCCGATGGTGCCCATATACTCCGAACCCACCGCCATCGACTACATTCACTCCCTGTTCGGCAGAAATACCTTTGTGCCTGAGCTTATCGGCGAGGAAGCAGGCGATCCCGTGCTGATCGAGCAGACATTCACCCATGATATCAGCGTATACGATCAGCTCAAGGATCAACTGGGCATGAAGATCAGTAATATCGACTGCGAACTGACCACCGTCCGGTCGCAGCAGGGCGACGAGTGCGCCGAATTCGTGATTGAAATGCGCCGATACGGTCACGGCATAGGCATGAGCCAGCGCGGCGCGCAGTGGATGGCAGGTCAGTACGGCATGACGTATTATGACATATTGACCTTCTATTATCCAGGCATGAGCTTTGAAACGCAGAGCTTCTCCGACGACACTCTTGCGCCCATCGATGCTCTGCCGGTCGGCGTGGCATTGAGCAGTGGCGAGATCCGTACGCAGCCCGAGCTACCCGAACTGAAGGCAGGCGAATACTATGCAGTCGTCACGCTCTCCACGCCATGGTCCACGCTCAATGTGCGCGAAAGCGCCGGCACTGATGCCCGCATCCTATCCTCGCTTGCCAGCGGCTGGCGCGTAGTGGCTTCTCCGGCGAGCAACGGCTGGGCATATGTGCGCACGGAAGATGTGGAAGGCTATGTTTCGGCACAGTATCTGACCAAGGCAGAAGAATAATTCTTCCGTCAACAACAACCATTGAGCAACTGCTTGAAAAGAGTGGATGAGGAATGCGAAAAGACGCAGCGCTTCGGCAGCTGATCGCAATGCTGACCGCACTGAGTTTCATATGCCGGCTCCCGTCATGGGCGGGGGCTGAGCAGTCTGCACTCTCTTGCTCATCCACATTTTCCCATGTGGAAACGCCCTCCTCGATCTTGGCACAAACGCAGACATCGCAGCTGACCACCACGCTGTTTTTAAACAGTCATGAGCAAAGAAGCGTGCTTGCTGGCGACGTTGTGATGTTTCGCTTCACACCGGACAGCACCGATGACTATATATTCCGTTCCTTTCCGTCGGCGCAGACTGCGCTTGCCCAAATGGAAGCAGCACTCATTCGAGAGAGCAATGAAGAGATCATTGCTCAGCAGACACCGCAGGAAGGCTTTCGCCTCACAGCTCAGCTGGAACAGGGAGAAAGCTATCGGTTGGAACTGACCATGCACACCGGCGGCGAATTTGCCGTGGAGGTCATGCTCGATGCCCGCGGACGATGCTTCGACAATCCGATCTCTCTTCCTGCCGAATCGGTGCGATACGCCAAGACCATCGTGCGCGCCCGAGACGTTCACTATTTCAGCTTCACTGCGCCGGTCAGCGGCTGGTACTCCATCCGCACCGAAAAAACGACTGGTCAGGCAATGCTCGATACGCTGGGCTATCTGTTCGACCAAAACGGCGCCATGATCGCAGTGAACGACGATATTCTCTTTCCCGGCGATTCCAATTTCATGATCCAGCAGGAGCTGACCGCCGGAGAGGTATACTATGTGCGCATCAGTGCCTTTTCAAACCAGACCGGCGCTTACCGCCTGGTCGTGACCATGCCGCAGGAGGGACAGCAGCTTCCCGAATCGATCGAATTATCCGAACACAATCTGATGATGGATGTCGGTCAGTCTGTCTCTTTGAATACGACCGTGCATCCTTCGGACGCGCTCGGAGAAATCGTATACGTCAGTTCCGATGGCAATGTGGTCAGCGTAGAGCCGGATGGCACACTGACCGCCCTCAAGGCAGGCAGCGCCGTGATCTGGGCAATGTCCTACAACGGCGTACAGGATCGATGCTCGGTTACGGTGCGCCCTGTGGAAGTAACCGGCATGAGCTTTGATACCGACAGCGTGACCCTCAGAGCAAATGAGCAAAAACAGCTCTCGCCTATATTTACGCCCAAAAACGCCTCCATTCAGACCGCACGCTATCTCAGCAGCGATGAATCGGTGGTTCAGGTGTCGCAAAGCGGTGTGCTCACCGGCATCTCAAAAGGAACAGCGATCGTTACAGCAACCTCTGCGGATGGCGGCTTTACCGATACGATTGAAGTGATCGTACAAAATGCAAAACCGGTTTATCGCGCACTGGTAATCGGAGAGCAGACTTATGCTGAGGGCGTGCGCGTGGGCGGCAAAAACACCGCACAGGGCATGGCGGATATGCTGGCAGCGCAATCAATCGACGGCGCAAGCTACGAAGTGCGGCTTCAGCTCGACAGCACGCGCCGTGAGCTGATCGAAGGGATCAAGGAAGCCTTTTCCGATGCGGGACCGACGGATATTTCCCTCTTTTATATCAATTGCCACGGCGCATACGAAAACGGCACCGCCTATCTCAGACTGCACGATGAGACCCGAATTACCGTGCGTCAGCTTGAACAAATGCTGCGCGGCATTGAGGGCAAGCTGATCGTGATCCTCGACTTCTGCCAAAGCGGTTCCTTTATTGGGGCAGGCGGCGAATTTGAGCGCTTTACCGGCGATGCACAGAGAATATTTGCCGGCGGCACCGCACTGACCAACGGAAAATACACCGTCATCACCTCTGCTGCCGCCGATCAGGACAGCTATCGGCGCTCCTTTACGCGCAATGATGATGAGGACAGCACCGCTGCCATCATGGCGCGCAGTCTGTGCGAAGGCGCAGGCTGGGATATCATCTACGACCGCAGCGTAACGCTCAAGGCAGACACAAACCGCGACAAGCTCGTTACCGTACAAGAGATCTATGAATACACTCGCCGCCGTGTAACGCACTATCTCGAAGGCACCTCCGTTACGCAGACCGTATATCTCTATCCTCAAGGCGATCAGACGGTGATCTTCGGGCGCACCGACACAGACGAATAAAAATTGATGCAGATCCATTCCCCCACTTTACTTCGCCGACCGCTTCTATCCAGAGGTTTTTACCTTTGCCATCTTGACGAAAATCTATTTCCTGCATATAATAGAGCATACTAAATATATCCTTCGCAATGATCGGGAAAGTAAGCGTTGTTTGCAAAGCTCAGAGAGAGGCGGTCACCGGCTGAAAGCCGCCTTGCCCAGCACACGCCCAAGTGCACCCGTGAGCGATCCGGCTGAACGCCAAAGAGCGATAAGTCGGACGGCAGCGCACCGTTACAGGCGCATCAAGCGGAAAGGGGTATTTATGCCCTTTTCAAGCAGAGTGGAACCACGCGCGCCGCGTCTCTGACAATACAGAGACACGGCGTTATTTTTATAGGATGTGCTGTCGGGCGCATCCTTTGGAGGGAAAGCAGAAATGCTCAAACATTGGAAGCAGGATATTCAGGCGATCCTCGACCGCGACCCGGCGGCAAGAAACGCGCTTGAAGTGGTTCTGTGCTATCCGAGTTTCCGCGCCGTGCGCCGCCATCGCCGCGCCCACTGGCTGTGGACACACAACCTAAAGCTGTTGGCAAGGATCGTTTCTCAAAACACGCGCCGAAAGACCGGCATTGAAATTCATCCCGGCGCGCAGATCGGCGACGGTCTGTTTATCGATCACGGCACGGGCGTGGTCATCGGCGAAACCGCGCAGATCGGAAACAACGTCACCATCTATCAGCACGTTACCCTCGGCGGCACCGGCAAGGATGTCGGCAAGCGCCATCCCACCATCGGCAACAACGTGGTCATCGGTGCAGGTGCCAAGGTGCTGGGTCCCTTCACCGTAGGCGACGGCGCAAAAATCGGCGCAAGCGCGGTAGTTCTTAAAGAAGTTCCGCCCTACTGCACGGTGGTCGGCAACCCCGGACGCATCGTCAAAAAGCACGACAAGAAAATCGACATCGACCTCGACCAGATCAACCTGCCCGACCCGATCAAGGAGCGCATACTCACCCTCACCGCGCGCGTGGATGAGTTGGAGCGCTGTCTGGGCTGCTCGGACTGCGAAGAGTGTCATATCTGCCCGAATAAAGGACTGTGTGCAAGAGCTGCACGAAAGGAGCATAGCAATGAAGATCTATAACAGCCTCACTCGAAAGAAGGAAGAATTTATTCCCAACAACCCCGATCTGGTCAAGATGTATACCTGCGGTCCGACCGTATACCACTTCGCCCACATCGGCAACCTGCGTTCCTATATCATGGAGGACATTCTGGAAAAGTATCTGCGCTATATCGGCTACAACGTAAAGCGCGTTATGAACATCACCGACGTAGGTCATCTGACCTCCGATGCCGACGAGGGCGAAGATAAGATGCTCAAGGGCGCAAAGCGTGAGCAGAAAACGGTCATGCAGATCGCTCAGTTCTACACCGATGCCTTCTTTGCCGACTGCAAGGAGCTTAACATCAAGCGCCCCGACGTGGTAGAGCCTGCTACCGGCTGCATCGAAAATTATATCGAGATCATCACCCAGCTCATCAATACCGGTCATGCCTACCTCGCAGGCGGCAACGTATACTTCGATACCTCCACGCTGGAGAAATACTATGTATTCAACGACTTCAAGGAGGAAGATCTTGAGGTCGGCGTGCGCGAAGGCGTAGAGGCAGACAGCAACAAGCGCAACAAGAACGACTTTGTGCTGTGGTTCACCAAGTCCAAATTTGAGGATCAGGCACTCAAGTGGGATTCTCCGTGGGCATGGTACAGCTGTATGATTTCTTCATCCGGATCGCCCAGGTT
>CAZYQB010000002.1:0-13070 GCA_964649595.1 uncultured Oscillospiraceae bacterium
GAGCACTCGGCTGTTAACCGAGTTGTTGTAGGTTCGAGCCCTACCTGGGGAGCCAAAGGAAATGACAATTCTCAAATGAGAGTTGTCATTTCCTTTTTTTGTTCTATTCTTTCTTCTCTATTCATTTGTCTCTGTTCTCTAAAGAATTGTCATTTCCAGTGAAGAGACAAGAGTGAAAAGAGAAGAATGGGGAGCACGATGTGACGGAATTTCGTTTGGCTTGCATAAAAAAGTCGGCGGTACGGAGCAATGGCTGCTATATATTGACAAATTTAATGACGGAGGATATAATCAGCTTGTAAAGAAAGGCGGTTGAGCGTGTGCCGTCGGGAAAGGTGTGACAGGGATGGGTATTGCTGAGTTTGACGTAAGGATCAAGTTGAAGGGAAACGCGCAGGAATTGAGCGCAATGCTTGGAGTGATTGCTCTTTATAATGAAGGAACGAAGGGCGTAAGGTTTGAACTTGATGAAATCAGGAAAGGCAATGTCTCGGAGCGATTTTACTCTCTGAATGCGGATAAAATCCGGGCGTTTGCAGAGAGTGCGGATGGTGAAATCGAGGTCAGAGGACTGGGTCCCTACGGGCACTACGGCTATCTGAACGACGTGGATATTTTCCGGGATATGGCGGAAGCTGCGCCTCATGCCGAATTTAAAGCGGAAATCAGCGGCCATACGACGTATACATGGCAGCGGATGAACTGTGAGCTGAAAGATGAGGATTTGCATATCTACGCCGAGTTTGAAGAAAATAATGAGTGCCCCGCCGCATATCATGAATATTTTATAGAGCGACTTCCTTATGAAAAATTTATAGAGCTGTTCCAGTTGGATGAAGAAGAATTGGATGAAGAAGAATTCGATGAAGATGCTTACGATGAGTTCATTTCGGATTTTTTTGCAACGACGGAGCGATCTGTTTCCGATATGGAGTATGATGATCTGGTCGATTGGCTGAATGTGGATACCATACTGGATGAACAGGATTTTGACGCGGTGCTGGATAAAATTCGCGAAATGGAAATCGATTCGTATGAGGATTTTCAGGAGAGCTTTGACGGCGGCAGCGTGACCGATCTGCATTATGATCCCATCGCCAAAGCATATGTCGGAAATGATGAGCCTGTTTATAAGTCGGGAGAAGCTGTGGATGTAACGGAGCAAATGAGAGCGTACCTCAAGGCAAACTCCTTGCCTTCGGATGATGCGGCAATTGCGGCACTTTCCGTAGAGGATGCATATATGCGATCATGGCAGGCACCTATGGAAAAGGCGAAGTAGAGGCCGACGAAGATTACGATGAAGATGAGGATGAATAAAATCTTTCCGGGCTGATTTTTGAAAACAACGGATATACAAAAAACGAAAGGGCATCGTCGGTGGACGATGCCCTTTTTGATGCAATATTTGTCCGGCGGGTGAAGAAGAAGGAAAATTTGAGGGTATCTATTGATGATGGGAATGGATATATTGACATGGGACTGCATTATGATAGAATAAGCAGGAAAAGCGTTTAAAAGGGGCGATATATTGAAAAAGATTTTTCTTTGGGCGCTGGTAATCGGCATTGCGGCGATGATTTTTTCGTTTTCGCATCAGCCTCTGCAGGAAAGTTTTGAAACCAGCGATTCGTTTATAGAGATTGTTCTGGAGACGGTCAGTGAGACTTATCGGGAAATGCCGCAGGAGCAGCAGGAGGCACTGGTTGAAGGCGTGCGGGTGATCGTGCGCAAACTGGCGCATTATACCGAGTTTCTGCTGCTGGGCGCTGCGTTGTATGCGCTCTGCCGGGAGTATAAAAGAAAAGATTCATTTTGGATTGCGCTGTGCTGCGGAATCGGCTATGCCATGACAGACGAGCTTCATCAGATGTTTGTGCCGAACAGGTCGCCTGCGCTGAAGGACGTATTCATCGACTCGGCAGGCGTACTGACCGGCGTGCTGCTGCTTGCATGGATTATGAGGTTATACAGTCGGTCTGCGCAATTCAAACGGCAGCATTAAACGCCACTTGCACCGCATATGTTCTCTGTGCTATAATAGGCACAATACAAATGAAATCGGGAAAGGGACGAGCGTGCGGGGCGTATGAAGCGGTTTTCCAGTCGGCTGATCGATCTTAACAAGGCAGCCGGATATACGATTGGGATCAATATTTGTCAGATCATCGGAGCGCTCACCGTTACGGCTCTTTCGCTGGCGACCGGCGGACACGCATTTATCGGGCGGCTCGAGCAGATTCTGCTCACGGGCATGACTATCATCGTCTGCTGGGGCGCGGCGTTGGACATCCGGGAGGCATACAAGGCGCGGCGCGTGGCAAGTGAGGCGGATATGCTGGGCGATGCCTACAGCAAGCTGGAGGAGCTTAATTCCACGCTGCGTGCTCAGCGGCATGACTTTATGAATCACCTGCAGGTGGTCTATTCGCTGTTGGAGCTGGAGGAGTACGGCTCGGCGAACGAGTATATTGAAAAGGTGTATGAGGATGTAAAGCGCGTAGGGCGTTCGCTCAGAACGGCGCATCCTGCCATCAATGCGCTGCTTGCCGCAAAGCTGTCCGACTGCGAGAGCAGGAGTATAAAGGTGGAGCTGGTGATCGAGTCGCCTTGGGAGGCGCTGCCGGTGCCCGGATGGGAGATGTGCCGCGTGCTGGGCAATCTGATCGACAATGCCATCGATGCCATGACCGCCGCCAGCGCAGCGGGCATGGCGCAGGCGCCGCATCTGACCATCTTTCTGGGCGAGACGCTTCAAAGCTTCAACTTTGAAATCAGCAATAACGGTCCGCGTATTCCCGAAAATATCATCGAGCGTATTTTCCAGAATGGATTTTCTACCAAAAGCATGGGGCGCGGCATGGGTCTGGCGATCGTAAGGAGCATCATGCAGACCTATAACGGCAGCATATCGCTGCATTCCGATGACGAGCGCACTACCTTTACCGGCGTGCTGAAGAAGCCCGCCGTGCGCGCTGCCATCGATGGACGCGGAGAATAACGCCCAAAACAGAAACACGGAATCTTCCCGATGAAAGGAAGATCCCGTGTTTTTTTATGTGAGGGTCAATGTGTCTCAGCGGAAGGAACCGCCCGATCCACCGCCGCGGGAAGAACCGCCTCCGCCTCCGCGACCGCCGCCGAATCCGCCGCCTCCGCGTGGCCCGCCGCCGCTATGCGATCCGCCGCCGCCGAATCCGCCGCCTCCGTGTGGTCCGCCGCCTCCGAATCCACTGCCTCCGCGTGGTCCGCCGCCCATCGGGGGACGAGGATTATTCATGGGGCGATGACCGCCCATCGGGGGACGAGGTGCAGGACGATGCGGTGCATGATAGCCTCTGCCCGGTCGGGTACGAGAGGTGTTCATAAGACCGATGAGTATGATAACAATGATTACGATGATGAAAAACGGCATGATACTGTCGCCTCCTTCGTGTGTTTGATCTGTTCTTTGGGAGGACTGCTGCGCGTGTGAAGGCGTAGAATCGGTGTTGTTTTGGATGTACTCCTGATACAGTGTGGTATCAATTGAGAGATCGGCACCGCAGGCTTTGGAGACTTGGTTGAAACATTCGGTGAACAGGAGGCGGATCGCCTGATCGAAATCGCCGCTGCGCGCCGACGGGATGAAGTATTCGGATGCCATCTCGTCCAGATCGCCTGCGGTGATGTAATCCTGAAGTCCCGCACCGGTCATCAGCCAGTATTCGCCGTCTTCTACGGCGACCAGTATCAAAAGACCGTTGTCTTTGTCCTTGGAGCCTATGCCCCACTCATTGAACAGCGTGTAGGCATAGTTTTCGACGGTGTTGCCGCCGAGGTTCTCTACCATTACGACGACCACCTGCGCACCACACTTCTTCTCGAGCAGATCGTTGTTGAGCACGATCAGCCCTTCCACCTCATCGCTGAGCACATTGGCATAGTCGGCTACATAGAAATCATCCGTAGCATCCACTATACTGACGGCGCAGGCGCTCATGGGAAGAAGCAAAAGCAGCAGTGTCAGGAGAAGGGGGAGAAATCGCTTCATTCAAATCGACCTCCTTTTTGAGATGCTGTCAGCTTGAATGCGAGGTCAAAAGGTTTCCTGGTGTAAGGCAATGTCATCGGTTTAAGGATGGAACGGTTCAAACTACTCCATTCGTCACGGAGCACGACTTTCCATTCCGTTAGAACCATTGCCCGCACAACTCTTTTTGAAAAATCACTACTGAAACAGCTCCAACGGTTTCACGCCGCACAGTGCGCCCAGCAGACCGGCGGGAAAGCGCTTCAGATCTGCATTGAACTCGGCGGCAAGTGTGTTGTAGCTGTCGTGAGTGATGCGCAGCTGCGCGGAAGTGAAGTTCTTGTAGGCATAGCGGATATCGGATGCATCGGTATCGTTCAGCGAAAGACCACTCAGATTGGCATAACAGTTTTCAACTGCCGAGTCGAGCAGGAGCGATGCGGAAAACTGCTCTTTGATATCGTTGGCATTATCCAGAAAGCTGACGGCATCAGTCAGCGCGGATATGAGCGATTTGTCGGCGGTGCTGTATTTGGAAGCGATGCTCTGCAGCTTTACGGCGTTGGAGCGCATCTCCAAAAGCTCTGCCGAGATCGAAAAGCTGCTTGCGTTGTATTGATCGATCAGCGCCGTGCGGCGCTCTGAAAGCGCGCCGCCTCCGCCGCCGAGCAGCGATACCGCAATTGCAATGACCAGCACCACGCAGGCGATCACTCGATTTTCGGAAAAACGCATGGGCGTTCCCTCCATTGCGATAGATTATGTAAACGGGTCAGTTGGCGTTGTGCATATCAAGCAGCTTCTGCTTGAGCTGATTTTCGATGTTGTACAGTTCCTGCTCGGCGGCGCGGCGCTTGTCGCGACCCTGCTGCTGAATGGCAAGCACTTCGTCCATGGTAGAGATGAGCGTCTGGTTGGTCTCGACCAGCGTTTCGATGTCGATCACGCCGCGCTCGGCTTCCTTGGCGACCTCGATGGAGCCCATCTTGAGTTTCTGGGCATTGGCGCGCAGCAGATCGTTGGTCAGATCGCTGACCGCGCGCTGTGCCAGCATGGCACTGTGAGAATGTTCCAGACCCATTGCAATGACCATCTGGCTCTTCCACAGAGGGATGGTGTTTACGATGGTAGACTGTATCTTTTCTGCCATGGTCTGATCGTTGTTCTGGATCAGGCGGATCTGGGGAGACATCTGAATGGCGACGTTTCGGGTCAGCTCCAGATCATAGAGCTTCTTTTCAAAGCGCTCTGCCATTGCCGCCAGATCGCTGGCGCGCTGCGCATCTTCCGGCAGACCTGATTCCTGTGCCTTGGCGCGCGCTTTGGCAAGCTCGCCGGTGCGGAAGGCTTCGAGGCTCTGCTTGCCGGCGGCGATGTACATGGACAGCTCTTTGAAGTAGGAAAGGTTCATCTCATAGAGCTGATCGAGGGTAGCGATGTCCTTGAGCAGCTGTACCTGATGGGTCTCCAGCTCGGATACGATCTTATTTACGTTGACTTCGGCTTCGTCATAGCGTGTCTTGAGAAGGGCGATCTTGTCTACCTTCTTTCGGAGGAAGGCGAAGAAGCCGCGCTGTTCTTCCGGCTCGGAGGTAAAGTCGCGCAGTTCTACCACCAGCGAGGAGATCATATCGCCCACCTCGCCCAGATCCTTGCTGCGGACGCTTGCCAGCGCGCTGTCGGAGAAGTCGGCAATGTTCTTCTGAGTGCCTGCACCGTACTGGAATACCAGTGCGCTGTTGGTGATGTCGATCTGCTTGGAGAATTCGTCGATCATCTGCTGCTCCTCGGCGGTGAACACCGGCTCGGCAGGCTTAGGCTTTTCGATCGGCTTTGCCTGTGCTGCGATGGCAGCGGAGGCATCGGGCGCGGAGGGGATATTGCCCAGAGTGAGTTTGATATCAGCCATATTAATCGCTCCTTATGTTGGTCGTGGTTATTTTCGGGCCATCGGGGTGGGGGTGTCCTTGAGTCCGTCTGCTGCCATCATCGTCTCCAGTGCGCTGATCTCGGCGTAGATATCCAGCTGATCGTCGGCATACAGGCGGTCAAGCTGCTTTTCAAAGGCATCGGCGATCATGTCCAGGCTGTTTTCGATGCGCTCGAGCGACTTTTGAATGTTTTCACCCGTGCCCGCACCGAGCATCGTGCGGTAATGCTCCAACAGCTTGACGGAGGTGGGCAGGTAGTAGTTCATGAACTTTCTGACCTGCTGGGAATCCCGGGGATTTTTCTCAAGGGCTTCAAATATCTTGGTACCCGCCGCGCTCATGCGGCTGATGGGCGTAAGCAGTGCTGCCTGCGCGTCCTTGTGCTGTGTGCGCGCGGCGATATCCTCGGCGGCAGCGCGCAGCGACTTGAGCGCAGCGCGACCTTCGGTGATCTGACGATTTACTTCCTCATCGCCCGAATCGGGCTTGGCTTCTTCCTCGACTACCCTGCCGGGGAAGATGCGCGAGGAGATCAAATACGCGCCCATCGAAATGCCTGCGCACAGCAGTATGCTGCTGAGCTTGTACATGGGCATGAACAGGGCAAATACGATCCATACGAGCGCCGCAAGATAAATGGGAATCGCGCTGCGGATCACTTTTTTATTCATCCGCATATCCCTCCAATTCTGTTTGTAGTCTCTGCATAATGCAGAGTTATAATTATATTATAAGCCTGCGCAGAGGATCGGTCAATACATAGGTTTCATTTCAAGCTTTAGGCTGTCAAATAGTTCCTGAGCCTGCTCGCGGGTGGTAGTGCACAGGGCGGAATAGTTGCCGTCGAGTGCGCTTTCCAGATATTCCTTTGCCTTTTCTGTGTCGCCTTCCTCTGCGGCGAGAAGGGCGAGATAGTAAAGGGTGTCCACCTGCGCGGGCTTTAGCTCGTGTGCCTTGGTGAAATGCTCCTTTGCCTTCGCCTTGTCGCCCATCGCCAGATAGAGCTGACCGAGATTGTCCTGGATGACGCTGTCATCGTCATCATATTCCAGTGCTTCGAGATTGTAGGCAACGGCTTCTTCAAAATCGCCGGTCTGACGTGCCTTTTCGATCAGCACATAGCCCAGAGAGCCGTAGATGGTGCCGTTTTTGCCGGCAACGCGGGTATCCTGCGCGATTTTGAACTGCTCAATGGCGGAATCCAGATTGCCCAGTTTCCACTGAGTGATGGCGTAATTGATGCGCAGCTGTGCGCGCTCCGCCTTGGTGATGGAAGGGCAGCGCTCTGCCTTGAGGAAGATATTGCGAGCATCCTCAAAACGGCGCAGGCGCAGCAGCAGCATACCGTAGCCCATCATGTAGCTGGGCGACTGCATACCCAGAGCGATCATTTCGTCATAGAAGCGCACCGCATCCTGATGCTTTGCAGCGGCTTCCTCTACTTTGCGCTCAGATGCAAGCTTGTTGCCCATGACGTGTGCCGCGTGCGCCTTGCGCGCGGCGATCTGTGCTTTGAATCCGTCAAAAATTCCCATGTTGATCCAGTCCTCCTAAAGAATGATGTCGTTGGGGAGATCTATTTTTTCGCCTGATCGATCTTTCGTTTCAGACGTTCCTTTCTAAGAAGCAGTGCGGTGCGTTCTTTTTCGTCCTGAGCGTATTTGAGTGCCTGCAGCGTGAAGCAAAGTGCCTTTGAAAAATCTTTGTCCCGATGCTCATACAGCTTGGCAAGTTCTGTGCAGGCAAATACATTGTCCGGCTGTGAGCGCACCAATTCCTGCCAGATCTGCTCTGCCTGCGTAAGATCGCCTTCGCGGCGCAGCATCAGCGAGAGATGTTGCTGCGCCATCGGAGCACAGCGCGCTTCCTTCAGACTGCTGATGTCTGTCAGCGGCACCCTGCGCGCGGCGCGCTCATAACATACCTTGGCTTGCAGGCGTTCCCCCTGCTTTTCAAGCGTTTTGCCCACGCTGAACACATCCAGCATACTGGTTTGCTCGACGGGGGCGGCGTAGGCTCGGCACAGAGAAATAAGCAGCGCAGAGAGAGAAATGATGTCCTGTCGATTGTGCGCGATGATGTCCTCAAGCAGCCGCAGATCGCCGGATCTGAGAAAATCGAAATACCGCTGCGGTACTTCGCTGCCCGGCAGATCGTGTTCGCGGTGCGTGGAGAGGACTTTTTCCTCGATGTTGGCAAGCGAACAATCCTTTAGGCGCAGCTTCCATGTGCGCCGCGCGGGATGGATGAGATCAAGATGCCGCATTTCCTCAAAAGAAGAGCTCATGCGGTTCATGATATAGCGCGATTCAAGCAGCGGAATGTCGAAGCTTTTGCCGTTGAAGGTAACGAGGGTATCGCAGCCTTGAGAAAAGGCGCAGACCTTTTCAAGCAGCAGACCTTCTGCCGCATAGGACGGCATGAGATATTGCTGCACGGTGAGGGTCTCTCCTTCTATTCTGCCCAGTCCGACCAAAAAAGCAACCGTGCCTGCGCCGCCCGAAAGCCCGGTGGTTTCGGCGTCGAGGAAGAGAGCGCGGTGCGGATCGAACGCGCCCTCGCAGCCGATGCGCCTGAGTGCGTCGGGCGAAAGTGAGAACAGCGCCGTGTCTGCCGATGTGCGGAAGGCATATTCCAGAATCTGGGGCTTGGGCGGCTCGGTGCGCGGCTTGTCGGCAGATTTCAAACGGTTCAGCCTTGATTTTAAGTTTGAGGTCATGCTTTCTCCTTTGGATAGGTACGGAATAGGCTCTCTCTTAGAGGGAGCTGTCAGCGAAGCTGACTGAGGGAGTTCGTCTCTTAACTCCGATTGCAGCGTCTATCTGCATTGCAGCGTTAGTAAACTCTCTCCGTCACGGCTTTAACCGCCCATCACCGCTAAAGCGGCGCTGGGTACACTCGGCAAATTTTCAATTTGCTCTCGTTCGTCGGCTGTGCCGACCTCAGCCGTGCCACCTCCCTCTTAGAGGGAGGACTTTGGAGAGTGCTTATTGCACAGAAAGGACCGTCCTTTTATTCGGACAGCCCTTCCGGCGATATATACATTAGACTTTGCTGGGAGAGATGTCCTGAAGCGGACGGGAATGTCCGGTAGCAGGTTTGCAGATGATCGGGCGGTATGCCCAGCGGACGGCGTTGGTGATAACCAGCTGCACGTTTGCATCATAATAGATGGGGAAGGTCTCATGACCGGGCTGGAAGTAGAACACTCTGCCCAGACCGCGGTTCCAGCAGCATCCGGCGCGGAATACATCTCCGCCCGGCGCCCATGATACGAATACCAGATCATCCGGCTTGGGGATGTTGAAGTATTCGCCGTAGGTTTCATCCACCGGCAGCTCGAAGTAATCTGCGATGCCGTCGGCGATGGGATGCGCATGATCCATGACCCACAGGCGCAGCATTTCGTTATCCTCGCGCCAGCGCAGCTTATCGCAGTCGGTACCCATCAGCTTTCGGAAGATTTTAGAAGCATGACCGGAGTGCAGCACGATCAGTCCCATGCCCTGCATCACGCGGTCATACACGCGCTGAACGATAGCATCGTCCACAAAGCGGTGTGCCATATGTCCCCACCAGAGAAGCACATCGGTATTGTCGAGCACCTCCTGCGTCAATCCGTGTTCCGGCTCATCCAGAGTGGCGGTGCGGATAATCATATCCTCATTTTTGCCGAGGAACTGCGCGATCGCGCCGTGAATTCCCTGCGGATAGATCGATGCGATATGTGCGGATTCCTTTTCATGTCTGAATTCATTCCATACGGTAACGTGAAGCATGAAAAATTTCTCCTTTTGCTTGGTGCAGGACTTATTTGATCGGGTGGTCGGACAGCATCTGATACATCATATCATCTTCGGAGCCGACGGATGCCATTTCCACCTCTCGAAGGGGCATGGTGGTAGGCTGAGGATGCTGACCGAAGTAGTCTACCTCGCCGATGATGACACGCATATCGTCAAGATACTGAACGCGCCCGATGTGCTCTATATCGTCGTGCAGCCAAAGCGTTACGAATAGATCATTTTCCTGCGCTGTCCGGCACAGCGCGTGAACCATATCCTCGCCCTCGTCCATTTCGATCTGAGATAGTGCGCGGCTGTTTTCATCCTCGCCGCGCGCCTTGAGAAGATGCGCAAGACGCATGGCGTAGTCATCCTCACCCAGTACCTGCGTGATATCGCACAGGCGCACCACGATGAATCCGTCGTAGCGCCCGAAGGGAGAGACTGAACGGAGCATGACCTGCCGCGGCGTGACTGCAGTGATAAATCCTGCAATGAAATCATCCGGATTGTTGGGATCGATGAACAGAGAGGTGAGGATCTTCAGCTCCTTGAACTGTTTGAGTTGGTATACAAGGAAGCCGTCATAAGGGGTTGACATAGTATTATTATACTCCTTCGGGCGTGAATACATAATAGAAGTATCTGCCCAATACGTCGTTTACGCGGATGCAGGGCTGTCCTTCCAGAACGGGCAGCTGCAGTGTGCGCTTGAGTGCGGGGCTGTGACGAAGCCGCACGTCGTGCGCCATTGCCACGAATTCTCCGCTTCTGAGATAGCCGACCGACCAGTTATCCACCGCATCCAGTCCGCAGAAGCTGCGGCTGCATAAGCCTGTCTCCAACTGATATTTTTCCAGCGTTACATCATAGTATGCGATGCCCAGTGAAACCGATACGTCCACCTCCGGATCGCCTTTGCACGGCGGCGCAATGTAGGTCGCATTTCGCCCGATCAGGCGGCGGCGCGAGACCTGCAGCGAGAAGGGGCTTTTGTCGGTGCCGATGAATCTGCGTCCGTGAGTGGAGGCGGCTTCAAGCGTGGTGCCCGAGCCTGCAAACAGGTCGCATACGATGTCGCCCGGAGCCGACGAGGAGAGTATGATGCGCTCGAGCAGCTTTACGGGCTTCTGGGTATCGTAGCCGGTGCGCTGCGGGTCCTTCTGCTGAAGGTGACTTACATCGTCCCATACATCGCCGGGGAAGGTGGGGTCATCGTCGTAGTAGGTGTAGATCTTGCCGCCCGAATGGATCGAACGGTACACTCGCCCGTCGGCGTCCACATGGCGCTTCATGTGGTTGCGGCGCGCGTCCACGCGGCTGACCGGTACGGCTTCGAGGTTGAAGTAATACTTTTTGGTCTTGCGGTAGAAAAGAATAATATCATGCTTGCGGCTGAAGAACTTGCGCGCGCGTCCGCCGGTCTGATAGGACCAGATGATCTCGTTGAGGAAGTTTGCCTCGCCGAATATCTCGTCCATCAAAAGGCGCAGCCGGGCGTGCATCCGGTAATCGACGTGCAGATAGATCACGCCCGTTTCCGAGAGCAGCTTTTTGCAGGCGGTCAGCGTCTGCCGCATCATCGAAAGATAGTTCTCTACATTCAGATCATCATCATACGATTCCATAATCAGCGTGCCGGAGCCGTTTTTCCATTCCTTTTCGCCCACGCGCACGCGCATGGAAAAGCTGTGTCCGGTGCCGAACGGCGGGTCCAGATAGATCAGCTGAACCTTTCCTGCATATTCCTTGAGCAGGTCGGGCAGCAGCATCAATACATCACCCACACGCATCTCGCCGCAAAGCCCATCGCCATGCTGCTGTTCACGACATATTTCGACACGTTCAAGCTGCATCATATCTCACTCCCCAAAAATTGCGCTATAATACCATTATATATGATTTGCTGGATAAAGTCACGAACTATTTCGGCAAATCTGCAAAAAAAGGGAACAAACAGAGTGGATTCATTTAGAAATTTACTGTTGACAAGAATGGAATGATGTGGCATGGTTGTATCAATGAAGTAACACAATGATACAGTAAGGACAAACATGAGTATTTCATTCAGAAGTGATATACCATTATATATTCAACTGGCGGATATGATGAAAAGGGCTATCGTTTCAGGTGAGTATGCATCGGGAGAACGGATGCCGTCCATTCGTGATATGGCGCAGTATTATTCGGTAACACCGAACACACTTCAGCGTGCACTCGCAGCGCTTGAGGATGCTGATTTTGTCGTTGTGCTGCGATGCACGCCTGTACCTACTCGATGAACCGTTTGGCGGAATTGATATCAAAACGCGGGAACAGATGAAAGATCTGCTGCTTGAGAGGATGTCGCCGGAAACGACGTTTGTGATTGCTACGCATGAACTGAGTGATATGCAGTTTCTGTTTGATCGGTTGATCGTGCTGAGCAAGGGAAAAGTGGTGATCAACCGACTGGCGGACGAGCTTCGGGAAGAAGAGGGCTGTTCACTGACAAACGTGGTAAAGGAGGTGTTGTGATGTTTGCTCGTGCGTTGGCATATGAACTCAGGCGTAGCACAGTCCCATTTATAATGCTGAGTCTGCTTACGATGGGAATGGTGTTTCTGATGCGGATGCAGGTTTTTCCATCTTCGGATATTTTGCTGTTCTATTTGATTTTTTTTGGTGCTGCCGGTGTGAGTGCTTATCGGTTTTATCACACCATGTTCGGGCGGGAAGCAGTATTTATGTACTCACTGCCCTTGAGTGCATCCGCACAGATTATGATGCGCGTCTGTACGATGCTGGTGCAAAGCGCGTTTTCGGTGCTTCTAAGTGCGGCGGCACTGATGCTGCAGGGCGAGGCGTTAGGCAGGATGCTGTTGAATGTGTCGTTTGATAAAAGTATGGCATTACTTTTGATTACGGTATTTTCCTTGTGGCAATTTATGCTGACAATCTGCATCATCCTGACGTTGGCTCATCTTCCTCTGTGCCGGAATCGGCGCGGCGTGTGGTTGGTCATATGGTCGGTTATTGTGTTTGGTGTGATGCATGGATTCTCCTCTTTTACTGCCGGGATGATGAGTGAATATCTGATCGTGTATAATGATGGCAGCATGGCGCTTGCGGCGAACATAGCGGCGCAGTCGATCAGCATTTCACTGAATCAACTGATATGGAATGTGATTTTTTCCATACCAGTAATTGGGCTGATGTGTGGATTGACGCACAGATATCAGCTTTTGTGAGCATAGGAGACAGAGGAAGATCTTCGTATATGAGTGGTTTGTCTGCGGCGACCTTTGCATTTACATATAATACATGGGAAAAGGTAGGAACTTCTATAGTAGAGATTACAAC
>CAZYQB010000002.1:13170-26074 GCA_964649595.1 uncultured Oscillospiraceae bacterium
TATGGTACATTAACCTATGGTATTCCGGGTACTCCTTTGTATTATACAACCGGTGAACAAGGTTTCTGGGCAGAAATTGACCTTTCCAATGAATAATCTTCATTAGAATAAAGTTCGCTAAGAAATAGAGGCACGCTCCTGAGTATAGCTGATGCTCAGGAGCGTGCTGACTTTTGTTGTAAGTGTCTCCATGCTTCATTGAACGAATTTGCTTAGAACCGTTCGGATTTTGCTCAAGTGTGCGATTTGGCTTGCACGACAGCATGCAGGATGCTATAATTTACATGGATATAAAATGGAGGGTTTATGGACTCAAAAACAGAGAAATCATCAGACCGCGATGCGGTCGGGGAGGACGGATGCAATGAATATCGCATTTGCAGGCTTTCGCCACGGGCACATTTACGGACTGTACAAAAAAGCAAAGCAGATGGAGGGCGTATGTGTTGTCGGCGGCTGGGAGCAGGATGCCGAAGCCCGCGCCGCGGCGCAGGAAATCGTGAGCGAGCCTTTTTATGACAGCTATGAGGCGCTGCTTAGTGATGAAACTGTGGATGCGGTCGCCGTGGGGGATTACTACGGCGCACGCGGCAGCCTGATTATCAAGGCGCTTGAGGCGGGAAAGCACGTTATTGCCGATAAGCCGCTGTGTACCTCGCTGGAGGAGCTGGAACTTATTCACTCGCTGGCGGCGAAGAAGCATCTGCGCGTGGACTGTATGCTGGACCTGCGCTATGACGGTGCCATCCGCACCGCAAAAAAGCTGATCGCAGGCAGAAAGATCGGCACTGTTCATGCGATGGCGTTTACCGGACAGCATCCGCTGAACTACGGCGTGCGCCCGATGTGGTACTTTGAGGACGGCAAGCACGGCGGCGTCATCAACGATATCGCTATTCACGGCATCGACGCGCTCAGATACATGACGAATCTGGAATTTGTGCGCACTACGGCGGCGCGTCAGTGGAACGCCTATGCCAAGCAGGTGCCTTCCTTTAAGGACTGTGCGCAGTTTATGGCGGAGTATGAAGGCGGCGCGGGCGTGATCGCCGATATATCCTATGCCGCACAGCCCAAAACGGTAGATAAGATGCCTTCCTACTGGCGCTTTACCATCTGGGGCGAAAAGGGCTGCATTGAACTGAAATTCGGCGACAGCACGCTGAAATTCGTCGATCAGGATTCAAAGGATGTGGAGATCATTGAATGTGAGCCGGTCACGGAGTGCTGGCTGGACGATTTCGTAAAGCCCTTTGATGAGGATGCACTCATCGATATCATTGCCTCTGCCGAAGCCGCGCTGCAGATTCAGAAGGCAGCGGAGAAGTGAACGAACATAGAGTCATAAACGACAACCAAACCCCATCGCCGTAAGGCGAGCACGCCAAATAGAAAGGATGAAACCAGACATGAAGCAACTCAACGTCGCAATCCTGGGACAGGGTCGAAGCGGACTTTCGATCCACGGCAAGCATCTTCTGACCGATACCGAACGATTCAAGGTAGTCGCGGTGGTGGATAAGCTGCCCGAGCGCCGTGAAAAGGCGGAAAAGCTGTTTTCTTGCCAGACCTTTGAGGATTATACCGAACTGTTCGGACGCACCGATATCGATCTGGTCATCAACGCGCTGCCCAGCTGGTATCATGCGCCGGTCACGACCGATCTGCTCAAGCACGGCTTCAATGTGCTGAGCGAGAAGCCTGCGGGCTATGTTCCCGAGGACATCGATGCGATGGAAGCCGCCGCCAAGGAAAATGGAAAGATGGTCGCGTTTTTCCAGCAGTCCCGTCTGGCTCCCTACTTTAAGAAGGTCAAGGAAGTGCTTGCAAGCGGCATTCTGGGTCGTCCGGTTCAGATCTCCGTTGCGTTCGACGGCTGGGCACGCCGCTGGGACTGGCAGACCGTGCAGGAATATAACGCAGGCAGCCTGTACAACACCGGTCCTCACCCGGTCGATCAGGCACTCAACCTGCTCGACTACTATGAAGGTATGCCTACCGTGTTCTGTAAGATGGATCTGGCAAATTCCTTCGGCGATGCGGAGGATTATGTAAAGATCATCCTCACCGCGCCCGATCGTCCGCTGATCGATGTTTCGATCTCCAGCTGCAACGCTTATCCGTCCGGCACCTACAACATCCACTGCACCAACGGTGGTCTGTGGTGCAATCTGACCGAGGTCAAGTGGCGCTGGTTCGATCCGGCTCAGGCACCCGAGCAGAAGCTGATCCGCACGCCTCTGACCGATGATAACGGCAAGCCCGCCTATTGTAAGGAAAAGCTGCCGTGGCAGGAGGATAGATGGGTGGCAGGTCCCGAAGATACGCCTTTCATTGCTGCCGTGCGCGATTATTACACCAACATCTATGAGCATCTGACCGAGGGCAAGGAGCTGATTATTCGCACCGAGCAGGTTCGCCAGCAGATCGCAGTCATTCGCGAATGTCATCGCCAGAATCCGCTGCCCAGAATGGATGCGGAATGATCTTTCTGAGCAGGAGGATATGAATTATGTTTCGAGTAGGTATTATCGGTTCGGAAAACTCGCACGCGCTGGGTTTTTCCAGAATTTTCAATCTCTCCGGGAAATATGATGATATTCGCGTGGTCGCCATCTACGGCGAGGACGAAGCCGCCAGCCAGAAGATCCATGATGAGTGCGGCGCGGAAATGATGACTCCTGAACAGATGCTGGGCAAGGTGGATGCCGTTATGGTCACCTCCAGAAACGGCAAGCTGCATCCGCCGTATGTGCGCCCGTTTATCGAGGCGGGTATTCCGGCGTTTATCGACAAGCCCATTGCCAACTGCGGCAAGGAAGCCGAGGAAATCATCGCTCTGGCGCGCGAAAAGGGTGTGCCGGTGATGGGCGGCTCGGGCGTGAAGATGGTTGCGGATGCGCTCGCACTCAAGGAAATTGCCGATGCCGCAAAGGCGGAGGGCAAGCTGCTGGGCGGGCATGTATATGCGCCCGTCAATCTCAACAATGAGTACGGCGGATTCTATTTCTATTCGGCGCATCTGGTGGAAACCGCGCTGACCATCTTCGGCTATGATCCGATCGCGGTGCAGGCGGTGAAGAAGGACAGCGGCGTTACGGGCGTCATTGAATATGCCGATTTTTCCGTTGCATTCAGCTTTACCGAAGGCGCATGGAGCTACGGTGCGACTGTTCTTTCCAAAAACGGCGCAGCGCATAAAAACATCAACATCAACGGCTTTACTGATACCGAGGCAGCGCATTTTGTGCATATGCTCAGAACCGGTGAGGTGCCGCAGTGCGATCATGACATCGTATATCCGATCAAGGTGCTCAACGCCATCGAACGGGCATATACGAATGCAGCGCGCGAGCTGATCGTGTAATTTTGTAAATAACGGAGCCTGATCGAAGCGAAGATGCCGTCGATCAGGCTCATTTAAATTTCTGTGCGTCAAGTGTAAAATCCGATGTTGACATATCGCGCGGTTGCCGCCATAATGTTAGTAAATTTAAGCATTGAATGTGCGAATGTGGATACAGAACAAGGAAACAGAGAAGAATTAAGCAGGAGGAAGTCCAACCATGCAGGAAAACATCACCCGACTCCCGGCGCTGCCGCTGATCGTCAATGATCCGTATTTTTCGATCTGGTGCGCAGCCGACAAGCTGACCGACGTTCAGACCACGCACTGGGCAGGCTTTGAAAAGCCTCTTTGCGGCACCGCACAGATCGACGGCGTGAACTATCGGTTCCTTGGATTGGGAACGGAAGAGGCGATGCAGACCATCTCTCAGACCGTTACGCCCACCTCGACCGAAGCGATATTTGCCGCGGGCGGCGTACAGATCACGCTGCGCTTTACCACGCCGCTTTTGCTCGATCAGCCCGAAGTGCTGTCCATGCCGGCAACGTATGTGGACATCGCTGCCGATTCGACGGACGGCAGGGAGCATCAGGTGTCGCTGAAGTTCTTCATGAGCGATCAGTTGTGCTGCACCGACGGTGATAAGGTCAAAAAGCCCATGCTCGCCAAGTCCTACGAGGCGGAAGGCTGGCAGGTAGCATTTATCGGTCGGCGTCAGCAGGGGATTCTCAGTGTGTCGGGCGATAAGCTCGCCATTGACTGGGGATATCTGTATCTATCGGCGGAAAGCGGTGTGGCGATCGAGGAAAACGGTCTGAGCGTTTCGGCATCCGGTACGGTCAAAGGCGGAAAGACGGCGGCAATTCATGCGGTCACTGCGTATGACGATATCGCTTCCATCAATTATTTCGGAAAGATATGCCCCGCTTACTATGCGCGAAACGGCAAGACCATTCTCGATGCCATCCTCTACTTTAAAAATAATGCAGCCCAGCTCAAAGCAGCCTGCGCGGCGCTGGATGAGCAGCTTCTCAGCGATGCTGAGGCAAGGGGCGGCGAGGATTACCAGCTGATCGTGTCGGCAGCCTATCGCCATACCATCGGCGCGCATAAGCTGATCGCCGACGAAAACGGGGACATGGTATTCCTTTCCAAGGAAAACGATTCCAACGGCTGCATCGGCACGGTGGATGTAAGCTATCCGTCGATCCCGCTGTTTTTGCTGTATAATCCGGAATTTGTGCGCGGTATGTGCCGTCCGGTGCTGAAGTTTGCAAAGCTGCCGGTCTGGAAGTACGACTTTGCGCCGCATGACGTGGGACGCTATCCGCACGCCACCGGTCAGGTATACGGCTACATTTCCGACGGCATCGAAAACAAGGGCGGCAACGCCTATCCGCCGCTGTACACCTATCCGGCTGGTGTGGACATCTACCGACTCAGAAGCCAGATGCCGGTAGAAGAAAGCGGCAATATGCTGCTGATGCTCTACGCGGCAGCCAGAGCAGACGGTGACTATGCGCTCATTCGCAAGTATATGGATCTGCTCGACAAGTGGGTGAAGTATCTGATCGAGTACGGCGAGGATCCGGGCGAGCAGCTGTGCACCGACGACTTTGCCGGACATCTTGCCCGAAACATCAACCTCTCCGCAAAGGCGATCTGCGGCGTGGCGGCGTATGCGCTCATCCAAAAGGGCATCGGCAATGGATCCATGTATGAAGAATATATGGAAAAAGCACGCACCATGGCGGCAAGCTGGTTTGAGCGCGCCAACGCAGGCGGCTATACCTACCTGACCTTCAATAAGCAGGGCTGGAGCATGAAGTACAACATGGTCTGGGACAAGCTGCTTTCCCTTCATATGCTGCCTGACTCCTTCTGCCGCACGGAGACCGAAAGCTATGTAGACCGCATGAACGAGTACGGTCTGCCGCTGGATTCGCGCGCCGACTACACCAAGTCCGACTGGATCTTGTGGAGCGCATCGATGGCGGATGACGACACCTTCCGCAAGATCATTGCCCCGGTGGCAAAGTTCCTGCGTGAAACCTCGACCCGCGTGCCCTTCTCCGACTGGTACGACACCAAGACCGGAAAGTATGTTCACTTCATCGCCCGCAGCGTGCAGGGCGGATTGTATATGCCGCTTTTGATGGATAAGTGGACGAAATAAGTATATTTTCGGACAAACGAATATAGAAAAATCTCTCTGCGTTCCGTGTGGATGCAGAGAGATTTCTTGTTTTCGGAGAGAATCGGTCAGATCACATTGATCTGACACATTTTCATGGCGGCGAGCGCGTTTTCGTGGCTTTCGGGCGTGACGCCGGCGCAGCAGGCGGGATCAACATAGATCGTCACCTCGGGCATAGCCGCCTTGAGCAGCAGCGCGTTGGAGATCACGCAGATGTCGGTGCAAAGTCCGATCAGCGTGATGGAGGAGATCGGCTCTTTTTCATGCTCGCGCTTGAGTTGCTCTGCCAGATCGGTGCTGCCGAAGGTGGGCTTGTCGATCACACGCGTGCAGTAGGGAAGCAGCTCGGGGATGATCTGCCAGCCGGACGTGTTTTTGATGCAGTGAGGAACGGGCAGCTTGCGTCCTTCCTGCGTGGAAAGGTAGTTCGCAAAATGGGTGTCACGGGTGAATATGACCTTTCCGCAGGCGTTTTTTTGAAATCTGCGGATGTGCTTTTCTACTGCAGGCACGATCGCCTGCGCTTCCTTGGTGCCCAGCGCGCCGTTCACGAAATCCACCTGCATATCTACAACGATCAGATAATTCATGGCATTTCCTCCCGAAAGATCAGAATTTTAGAAGAACCAGTACCAGATGGTGATGCCCGCGATGACTGCGCCCAGCAGACAGCAGCCTATCAGTATGCGCTTGAGTTCGCCGCGATGGAAGGTGAACGAATCAGACATATGCAGGTGGCTGCGCATCCTCTCGGCGATGTGATCGAAGCGGCGTGCAGATCGGATGCTCTGCAGCGATTCGATGCGCGTGGTGAGTGTGCTCAGGCGGCGCAGATCGGGAATACCCTCGTTAAACTGCACCATGCCCAGTATGGCGGCGGCGACAAAATGCTCATCGATGATGTCAAAGTCGGAATTGAGCCGTTTTTCCACGCAGCGCAGCAGACATTGCTGAAGCTCCTTGAAGCGTTTGGGCTGGTAGCGCTGAAGCTGCCGCAGCTCCGAGAGCGCATCATCCATTTCGATGGGCGAATGAAGCATATGATGGATTACGCGGCAGGAGAGTGTGTATTCGGCGGTGTCGTGTTCCTCGCCCGTCAGATCCAGAGAGTGAGCGCACACGCGCTGCATCAGATGCAGGCTGGGCGGATGAGACAGATCCAGCTCGTCCCAGGGCACGCCGTCGAGCAGCAGTATTTTCAGATCCGTGAGTATTTCGTCGTCAGGCTCCATGCTCTGCGGCATATAGCTGCGCGCTTGAGTGATGAGCGAATGCAGGGAAGCGAGAAAATCCATCGACGGCATATATTCCGCTGCGGAGATGATCGAGCCGATGAATTTTTGCCACTCGCCCAGCATGAACCGGCGGAAGGCATCCTCGTTCAGTCCCGAACGGCGCAGCATCAGAGTGCATTGCCAGTCGGAAAAATATTGCTCGAGCTTTGTTCCCTCCTTGAAGGGCGGCAGCTCAAGCGGCAGTGCGTGCGGAAAGATCGGGGCGGTATCGGTGCTGCCGGAGATGGCATCGATGCGGCTGACATCCTGTGAAAGCAGCGCCAAGGCAAGACGGGCGTTCTGCTCGGCATTGGGCAGAAATATGCCGTGCGGCAGCGTAAGGTTGCCGCTTGTCAGATCGAGTATGATGTCGCCCTCGGGAAATATTTGTCTGCGTGAGGCGCGCGGCGAAAAGGTCACGGTGTAGTGCATCGAATCAGTGCCGGAGGTCTGCAGCGCGGCATAGCTGACCTGTGCTGCATCGTCTGCACGCAGCATACGCAGCAGCAGCTCCATCAGGTCGTGTCCGACCTGTGAAACTTGTTCGGGCGATTCGTTCAGCAGCACGCGCACCGACTGCCTGTGATCCCGCGCGCAGAAGATGACTGCGCCGATGAATGCGGCAAGCACTTGCTCCTTTTTATCGAAATAGAAATGAAGAGTGTGAAAGCAGCGGCGCAGCTCCAGCGAGTGTGCCTCGGAGGCGGCATTGAGCACATCGGGAGCAAGCGTGCCCTCGGCGGTCAGTGCGAAAAAGGATTCTGCGGAGATCGGGCGCAGATGACGCAGCATACGCAGATCATCCGCATCGTCAAATATGAGCTGATGAAACAGGAAACTGTTTCGTGCGCCGGAGGGATCGGGGATGCAGCGGCTGATCGCTGCGCCCTCTCCGATGCGGTGCTGAAAAAAAGCGGATGAGGACAGATCGTGAGGATCGATGAGTGAAACCTGCTGCAGCCATTGTGTCTGCACTGCGCTGCTGTTCATGTCGTTCCCCATGCCGCGGCTGACGGCGATGGTGCGCGCCATGCCTGAGGACAACTTGAAAAGATGCTGTTTGACCAATTCCCCGTTCCTCCTTTCTGCCGGCGGCAGATCGGTTATGAATTATAGTATAGTATACTGTAGGCGCAAGGAGAATGTCAAGAGTTCCGCAAAAGCACCGATATGCAAAAAAACTCCTTACGCAGAGAGATCTCTGCGAAGGAGACGATGGACTGAGAGGGAAAAGTTACCCGGCTGCTTTGAGCGTGCCGGAGAGGGAAAAATGGTTGATGCCGTCGATATCGCCACTGATGCGGAACGCGTTTTCTTCCGTCTCGGTGTGCAGCATGACGGGACGGTCGGGCAGCACTTCGTGGGCATAGTTGACGATCAGCGAATCGATGAAGTGATCGCGCATGATATCCGCACCCAGCGAATCGCACATCCACTGCACATATTTGGTGTTGTTGACGTGACCGTTTACGTCCAGTTCGCTGTACAGCGGCATATGCTCGATAGAGGTGCCCTCGCCCTTGAGCAGGGCTGCCTTGGCAGGCATACGCAGCGGCGGCTTGCAGGAAGCGGTGGGAATGGGCGCGTCGAGCGCGGCGGGAGATACCATCTTGCGCTCGATCAGATCCATCAGAACCCAGATCGTGCCTGCATAGCCCAGCTGTTCGCCTGATTCGCTCTCAAAGATGAAATATCTGGGGAACATCCACTTCATGACCGGCGCTGCCCATGTGCGGCAGACCACCTTTTCACCCATGCGCGGATACTTGAGCATATGCAGTTCGGTTCGGGTGAGCGCGAATGCCAGATTTTTCTGCTTGAGGGCATTGTAGCCCACACCCAAGATCAGACTGTGATCGCCTGCCAGCTCCTGCATGGCAACGCAGATCTCGGACGCACGCCAACGACCGGTGAAGTCGCAGTCGCGGGACTGAAGCAGACGGGTCTGAACGAGTACGTTTTCCATATTTCGGTACACTCCTTATGTAAGACGTTTCTTTAGTCGTCGCGGTGTCGGGAGGTGAGCGCCAACAGGCGCACCAGCTGCAGTATGGCGGTCAGCGCGGAGGCAACATAGGTCATGGCGGCGGCGTTTAAAACGCTCTTTGCACCGCCCAGCTCGTCGCCCGTCAGATATCCGCCGCCCTCAAGCGCTGCCATTGCGCGGCTGCTGGCGTTAAATTCCACCGGCAGGGTGATGAGCGCAAAGAACACGGTCAGCGAGAAGAGCAGTATGCCGATGTTAATCAGCGGCTCCCAGCTGAAGAGCATACCTGCCAGCACCAGCGGCCAGCTCAGATTCGAGCCGATATTGACCGTTGCCACCGAAGCAGAACGCAGCATCAGCGGGCCATAGGCATCGCGGTGCTGAAGTGCGTGACCGGTTTCGTGGGCGGCAACGCCCAGCGCTGCCAGCGAGGTAGAGTTTGCTACGCCCTGCGACAGGCGCAGCGTGCGGCTGGAGGGATCGTAGTGGTCGGTCAGAGTGCCGCTGACCGTTTCGATGGCTACATCATATATGCCTTGGCTATGGAGCATATGCTCGGCGACCTGTGCGCCGGTCATGCGGCAGGCGGCACCCACGCGGGAGTATTTTGAATAGGCGGATTTCACGCGCGCCTGTGCCCAGATGGAGAGCAGTATACCGGGAATCAGCAGGATCATAGTCCAGTCGTAAAAAAACATGGCGATGTGCTCCTTTCAGTTTGTAAATGGATAGTATCGCATCAAAGCACATTTATTATACCACATTCGGCGTGAAACCAGTATGACGACATTTTGAAGGGAGGATTATTTTATGAATTTTCAACAAGTCTCAGCTCCTGCAGATGCCATGCGCCGTAAGAGCCGCCGGCGACTGCCCGATAGCGCAGCGGCGTGATGCGCAGAAGTCCTCCATCCAGCTTCATCAGCCCCACTGCGCTCTCTCCGCCCGGCAGTGGATAGCGAAGCGGCACACATCCGTCGTAATTTTCGGCAAGCCGAAGCACTTCCATGCAGTCGGACATCGGCGCGCAGTAGGACTGTGCTTCGTGCATTGATCCAAGCTGCACTGCCTCCACGGCGGCAATGGCGGTCTCCTCGGGTGTTTGGGGAAGATTTGGTGAACCGCTGAGCCACATCGGTTCGCTTTGAACGAGCGCCCATTCGTTGCCCATGCTCTGCCATGTCTCAAGCTGCGCGTGTCCGACGGTATCGCCTAGTGGATGCAGCAGCCGGATCGCACTGCCGCCGTCGAGCAGTGAAATGCTCCGTCCGGTAAGGGAGAGGAGTTCCTGAGAAGCATCCTTTGACAGAAGCAGCGCATATTCGTCATTTTCATCGAGTCTGCCGATCAGCAGCAGACCATCGGCGGCAGGTGTAACGGTCGGCGTCTGCGTACCGCATGGCAAAGAATAAAGAAAGGTGCCCGACGGCGTTTCACAGATGAGCTGAGGCTGCGCGGCATCGAGCAGGAAGAATCGGATGCCGCCTGTCTCAAACAAAAAGCGCTCCGAATCGGCAAAGGACAGCCGCTGAGGCATCAGCTCAAGCTCCAGTATACTCTCGCACCACAGTGCGGCGCTGCAGCGCGGATCGGGCGCATCTTTCAGAAGAGGTACTCCACGCGAGAGCGTAAGCCGCAGCGAAAGCGGCAGCAGGTCGGCATCAAATGGATACATCTGCAGTATCAGCGATCCGGTGGGTGAAACGGGCAGGGAGAGCGTGTGCCCGCCGTCGATCTCGCCGAGCATACGTCCGTTTAAATAGATCACTCCTGCCGATGCGGATTGAAGCACGAGGATTGTCTGCATTTACACCTCGATCTGATAATACGTCATCCACTGATTGACCTGCAGCAGATAGGCGAGCATTTGCGCGCCGCCCATGAGCTGTCCGAACCACGGGGTCGCGATGGGGGACAGATCGCCCTGCATGATGCGCTCGATTTCGGCGCGGTCGATGAGGGAGAGTATGGGCGCGTTGGGATCGGAAAGTACGTCGCGCAGACGATCTCTGACCAGTGCAGCATAGAGAGGATGATGTGTTTTCGGGAAAGGACTCTTTTTTCGCGTGAGCAGCGCGTCCGGCAGCAGATCGCGCACGGCGGCGCGCAGCAGTCCTTTTTCCTGATCGCCCATGCGCTTCATTTCCCACGGCACGTTGTAAACATACTGCACCAGCCGGTCGTCGCAGAAGGGCGTGAATACCGAGAGGGAAGCGGCCGCGCACAGCATGGCGGCGCGCTCCTGCAGATTGGTCATGAAATATTCAAAGCAGATGCCCTGAAGCTGCCGCAGCCGTGCGGCGCGTGCATTCTCACCGGGCAGCGTGCACTGACGGGCAAGTGCGCTGTGCCAACAGTCGGCAGCATATTCGCTCAGCTTCAGCTCCTGCCGAACATCATCCTTGAGGATGCGGCATCTCAGATCGATCGAACCCGACCAGGGGAAGGCGTCGCGCTCGATCAGCTCATCGCGGTTGAACCACGGATAGCCGCCGAATACCTCGTCGCCGCATTCGCCCGATACCACATGAGAGGCTGTTTGTGCCATGCGCCGGGCAAACAGCAGAAGAGAACTGTCGATGTCCGCCATGCCCGGAAAGCCGCGGGCTCGCATGGCATCTTCCAACGCATCCGCCAGAGAGGGAACGCTCAGTACGATGTGCGTGTGGTCGGTGCCGAAATGCTGCACCGCCTGCTCCACATATGGTGTGTCGCGCTCAGGCTGATAGCTGCCGGAGAGGAAATGCGATTCGTTGTCCTCATAGTCGAGCGAGAAGGTGTGAAGCGGTTTGGGGGAACGGCGCGCGAGCAGTGCCGTCAGCGCGGTGGAGTCCAGTCCTCCGGAGAGCATGGAGTCAGGCTGAAAGCGCGCCGCATCGCATACCGCTTGATCGACCAACGCGCGCACGGTATCGACGGTAGTTTTGACGCCGTCCTCATGCTCGCGGCACTCAAGGTGGAAGTACCGGCGGATGCGCTGTCCGCTTTCATCGGCGATGAGTACGCAGCCGGCGCTGAGCGTGCCGATGTCGCGTAGCGGCGTGCGCGAGGGCGTGCGTGCCGGTCCCAGACCAAACAGCTCGCGAAGACCCTGCAGATCCATCTTCCGGCTGACAAAGGGCAGCCGGAGCAGTGCTTCCGGGTGCGAGGCAAAGGCTACGGTGCGCTGATGAATACTGTAAAAGAGAGGCCCTGCTTCGCCCATACGGTCGGCAGAGAGGATCAGCCGCCCGGCTTTTCGGTCTATGACTGCGCAGATGATAGGACCTTCGATCTTTTCGATACACCTCTCGCCCCATTGCCGATATGCGCTCAGCAGCAGCGCGCTTGCCGAGGAAAGGGCGGCAGTCGGAGCGCCGTCTATCTGCAGCGCTTCGCGCAGTGTGTCGGCATTGCGCATCCAGCCACAGGTAAGCGCCGCCGCGCCGTCATCCTGCGCGCAGCTGTCGGCGCATAGCGCGTGCCGTCCCATGATGATATAGGGCGCATCCGAAAAGCCGTGCAGTGCGCACGGATCATTGGCAAAAAACATTCCCGAAAAACCACTCAAGGTTGATTTCCTCCTTTAAAATCCGGTGCCGATATTCCCAAAGATGCGCAAAGAAATGCTCCTTTTGAGAAGATGGTGGCTAAATTCTGAAGCTTTCAGCTTGAAGCCTGAGCAGATGCTCCGCTTTTTCTTTGCTTCATTTTCTCCGTCTGCTCATTTTTATGCGATCCTCAGGGTGAATATCCGCGCGCAAAGGCGAAACAATAGAAAGGAGGTTTGGTTAAAACATCGATTCCCAAAAGATTTTCCACATCCGTTTGCAGAAATGCACTTGACAGGAGGTATAGTTTTCAATATACTTAAATGGTTGTTTTGTCGAATACGTGTTTTCAGAACACATAACATGAAGGAGTGTATTTACCATGTTCCGTACTTATCAGCCCAAGAAGCGTCAGCGTTCTAAGGTTCACGGCTTCCGCGCCCGCATGAAGACCAGAACCGGTCGCAATGTACTCAAGGCTCGCCGTCTGCGCGGCCGCAAGGTTCTGTCTGCTTAATTTCGGCGGTCAGAATAGACAAACAGAGTGAACGATCAAGTGAACGATCA
>CAZYQB010000002.1:26174-27469 GCA_964649595.1 uncultured Oscillospiraceae bacterium
AGTGAACGATCAAGTGAACGATCATAAGATGGATCATAATATGAACGGTCAGATGAACGATCACAAGCAAATGGGAGTCGGAAGCCCCGTCCCGTCTAATGGGGCGCGGGCTTCTACTCATAATTACAGGTTTGGGCGCGCCTTCTCACTTGGGCGGAATAAGCAGTTTACCTATGTATATCGGCGCGGAAAGTCTTTTCCAAGCCGCAGAATGGTACTGATTTATCTTCGTGCCAAAGAAATGAAGGTGGGCTTTTCCGTATCTGCCAAAGTGGGCAACAGCGTCATGCGCAATAAGGTGCGCCGCAGAATGAGAGAGGATTTTCGTCTGCTGCGTCCGGAGTTGGTAAACGGCAAGTATATTTTCATTGCCCGCACTTCCGCTGCCGGTGCTCCTTATCCGGAGATGGCTCGTGAAATGCGTTCGCTGCTCAAGCGCGCAAAGTTGTTTGCATCTCAGCAGCATGATTCGAATCAGAATTCGAATCATGCTGCTCATCAAGGGGACAAGGCGTGATGGGTGCGCTTGCAAAGCGGATACTGCTTGCGGCAATTCGTTTTTATCGGCGGAACATCAGCCCGATGTTTCCGCCATGCTGTCGTTTTCAGCCTACCTGCTCGGCATATGCCCTGGAGGCGATTGAAAAATACGGCGCGCTCAAGGGCGGATTGCTGGCGATCAAGCGGATCCTGAAATGTCATCCCTTTCATCCGGGCGGTTATGATCCGGTACCGTAGTACATGGGGGAGCTGCGGACAGATGCCGGAGAATAGAAGCGGAAAAAGCAACCGTAAGCGGTCATAAGCGGCTGTAATTGAATGTATCGGGCTGTATTGGGCTGTGTAAAATAAGAACGTGAACGTGTCGTAAATGATAAGCGTGAGTTATTATAAGTTTTAAGGAGGCTTTTTCCCTATGTGGCGTTTTGGACCGATCGGCGAAATCCTTCGCTGGCTGCTTGACCTGATTTACAGCGTAGTGCCGAACTATGCACTCGCAATTCTGATCTTTGTTGTAATTATCCGTATGCTCATCATGCCGCTGGATGTCAAGAGCCGCCGCGGTATGCGCCGCACGATGGCGATTCAGCCCAAGATCGATGCGCTTCAGAAGAAGTACGGCGACGACAAGGAGCGCCTCAGCCGCAAGATGAACGAGCTTTACCAGACGGAAAAGATCAATCCGCTGGCAGGCTGCCTGCCCATGCTGTTGAGTATGCCCATCCTCTTTGCGATGTTCGCCGTTATGCGCGACGTTGCAAACGAAAAGACCGTTGCAATGATCTTCGAGATCA
>CAZYQB010000003.1:0-5952 GCA_964649595.1 uncultured Oscillospiraceae bacterium
CCTGCATCAACCACGGCATCAAGATGAATCAGGCTCAGGCCGAGATCAAGAAGGCTGTTGCTGCCGGCTACTGGCCGATGTATCGCTACAACCCCGATCTCGATCAGCCCCTGACCATCGACTCCAAGGATCCGACTGCCAGCTATCAGGAGTTCATCCGCGGCGAGAATCGCTATGCCTCCCTGCTGCGTCAGTTCCCGGATGCTGCTGCCACTCTGTTCGAAAAGGCAGAGCAGGATGCCGCAGGTCGTCTGGCAATGTACAAGAAGCTCGCAGGCAAGTAATCACTCTGCCTGAGCAGGCTTTTGAGTTCGGTTAAATAAAATTCGTCCTCTCGATCATTTCCGGTCGGGAGGACGCTTTTGCGTTTGGGGTGAAATTCTCATGGATAGGTTTCTGTGGAGAGGTCAAACGGAGGCAGAGAGGTTTTTTGATAGGCGGAGAGCCATTCGCTGTCGGGATGGACTCTGAATAAAATATCAAATGATCTGTCGCCTCTTACCGAGTACATTCCCGTCAGGATGTAAAGGCCCAAATGATCAAGGGTGCCGGGTTCACCGGCGATGCTGCCCTCAAAGATCAGCGCGTCGAGAGGCAGGTTGTCCAGAAAACGAATCTGTCCTTCGTGCGCCAGATAGGAGTATTCCACACCCGAAGCATCCACGATTTTCCCGTCGTCGGTTTCGATAAACGAGTTCTGTCCTGGCTTGTGGAAGGGATTGTATTCCTTGATGTACACACACAGCACGATAATCGCTGCAAGCAGCACGGCGGCTGCCAGACCTTTTTTGATGAAGCGCATATTCATCAGCTCCTTTCTTCTTTCAGTATACTACACGTTTAAGGCAAGCGCAATGTTGCATAAAATCTGCTGAGGTCGGAAAATTTTATATCGTTGGTAGGTTGAAGGTTATTTTGAAACAGGTATAATGAGAAGAAATGAAAGATGAGGAGGTACAGGAGTGTGAAGCGTGGTCTTCGCGAAAGAATGCAAATGGCATACGCACAATAATTCAGTGATATGAAAGAAGGAGCGTTGTCATGTTGAATGAAAATGGATTTGTTGTTGAAGAAAACAGGCTATGAGGCACGTCTGGCAGGCAGGGAGTACGACTGGCGTGAAAAGCAGACGCTTTACTGGCAGGGCGAAAGCTATCCGCGCAAGAGCGAGGGATATCAGCAACTCCTTACCCGTCTGTATGATGCGGTATATGCGCAGGATGAAGCCTTCCGTAGTGATCTATCCGAAATTCGCGGTCGTAAAATCACTCATCGGCTCGGTCGAGGCGATGCCGAAAAGACCATTCTGACAAAAGATGAGTTTGTATTTCAGCTTCAGAGATTCTGCAAATAAATTCTGCAATCACCCCGAAGCGCCTTCCCAAAGCATTTCAGCAGAGGGGGTAAATATCAAACGAAAATCCCCCGCGATGCAGATGATTTCGATTTATGGTCATCTGCGTCGCGGGGGATGAGTTGTATTCTGAAGGAACCTTATACCGTGACCATACGAACGGTTGTCACGATCAAACGTCCATCCTGCTGACCGATCTTCGTCAGCAGGATGGATTTCAGCCGCGCGGATGCTTCATGCCAGTGAGGGCATCCTCACTTGTGGTAGCGTTCGTTGGCGTTGATCTTGTGGGCGCGGTAGAGCTGCTCTAAGAGAATCACGCGCATCAGCTGATGCGGAAAGGTCATCTTCGAGAAGGAGAGCGTTTCGTCGGCACGCTTGAGGACTTCGTCCGACAGTCCCAAAGAACCGCCGATGATGAGCACGAGGCGCTGTCCGGCGTTGTTCCATCCAGCGAGCTTTTGGGCGAAGCCTTCGGAGTCATAGGCTTTTCCGCCGATGCACAAGGTCACTACCCGGTCATTCGGCTTGATGAGGGAGAGAATTTGACTGCCTTCTGCGTCCTTGACCTTCCTGTTGAGGGTTTCGCTGGGCTTGTCCGGCTCGGGCTGGTCGGGCACTTCCTTGATTTCGATGGTGCTAAAACGCTTGAGGCGCTTCATGTATTCGGCGCAGGCGTCTCTCTGCCAAGCTTCTTTCAGCTTGCCGACGGTGATGATGGTAATTGCCATGTGTGTATCTTCCTTTTTGAGGATCGTTGGTGGAGAAAAAGACTTACATAAACGTCGCGATCAGGTCGGCGGCATAGTTGAAGGAGATGATGACCAGCGCGGCGGCAAGCGGCAGAAAATGGGCAAGCGGCGGAAAGCCGTCCGTCGGCTCGTTGACCGATCCAACCAGCGAAATGTTTCTTTTGCGCCGCTTTGCGCAGCAAACCATGCCCCAAAGAATCAGCATAAACAGTGCTGCCATGATCGCTGTGTTCATCAGCAGCGGCGCATAGCCGATGGCGGAGGCAACATAGCCGCTTAGATCGGCAGAGGGATCGATGGGGATTTCCGCTGCCGAAACCTGCGAGGAGAGATAGGCGATGAGCAGGGTGAACGAGTTGTGGGTGATGTGGTAGGTCATGCTGACAAAGAGCGAATCGCTCAGAATCAATATGTATCCCAGCACGAAGCCCATGATGAGTTGAGTGGGGAGTCCGGCAATGGTGCCGTGCAGCAGCGCAAAGAGCACGGTGGAGAGGAGAAGCGCCGTCTTTCTGCCGCGAGCTTCCCATGCGCTCATCAGTCCGCCGCGAAAGAGCAGCTCCTCGCACACGCCCGGGATTATGCCTACGAGCAGTATGGACTGCAGGAGCGAGGGCATGTCGGCGGGCACTGCGATGCCTGATGCCTGCGGTGTGCCGCCGAAGAAGTCGAGCAGCAGCAGCCACCATGTGGTCAGGTCGTTTGCCAGCAGTACGCCGACGACTGCGAGGATTGAGGCATAGAGCATCATGCTCAAATCAGGGCTGTTTAACCGCATCGATTGCGCTGTCGGACGGTTTTTGAAGGCATAGAGCGCAGTGGGCAGCGCGATCAGGGCAATTTCGTAGAAGGCGTTCAGAAATGAACTGAGCGCATCGGCGCTGTTTTGAAGGGCGGGCAGTTTCATAAGAAGCAGTGCGATCAAAGGCAATATGACCTGCCCGGATGCCGCGAGCATATACCACATATTCGCCGTCAGCAGCGAAGGGCGCGGCATGGGCTGATTGCCGCAAGAATGAATGTCGGTTGTCAAATTGGTTTACCTCCGTCAGAAATCATCATACCGTTCTGAGCGAACCGCCGTCCAGAATGTAGGTGGCGTTGGAGCCGTCGCGCCCGGCAAGGGAGAGCATCATATCTATGCCCGGCTCGATGCCTTCTTCCTGCAGCACGCAGCACACGCTTTGATATGCCAGCTCCGGGAAGTTGTTTTCGCTGCTTAAATGTCCGAGGATGATGGCGTGTACGCCGTGCTTGTACAGCGCGGCGGCAGCTTTTCCGGCGCTGTCGTTGGAGAGGTGTCCCTTATTGCCCAGTATGCGCCGCTTGAGATCGTAGGGATAACGGCTTGCCTTGAGCATATCCACGTCGTGATTGCTTTCGAGCAGCACCAGATCAGAGGAATATAGATGCTTCATCCATGATTCCTTGATCGTGCCCAGGTCGGTGGCGATGGACAGCTTTATGTTCTGCACGCAGATCGAGTATCCCACCGGCTCGGCAGCGTCATGAGGAATGGCAAAGGGCAGTATGGAGAGCGAATCGATGGGAAAATCGATGCCCGTTTCAAAAATGCGGATGTTTTTCTCGCCAATGTTTCCCAGTTTTCCACGCATTGCCGCCCATGTGCCCTCGTTGGCGAATATGGGCAGATCGTAGCGGCGTGAGAGTATGCCTGCGCCGGCGATGTGGTCGGCGTGCTCATGGGTGATGAGTATGGCGGTGAGCTGATCGGGCGCAAGTCCGATGCGCGCAAGTTCTGTGGTGATCTTCGCGCCTGACATTCCGGCATCGATCAAAATATGCGTATTGTCATAGCCCACATACAGCGCGTTTCCGCTGGAACCGCTGAACAGCGGACAAAACCTCAATTCGTTGGAAGAAGCCATGCTATATCCTCTTTAATTTTGTGTGGTGCGGCGCATTTTAAACGCCGGTCAGATCGAAGGGCGGTATAAACTGCGCATCAGCGCTGGTAAGCTCCTGAACGTAACCGTCCTCCATGCCCAGATCAAACAGGTGATCCACCACTTCATCGTATTCCGCCTGCGTGATGGGACGGCTGAGCGCGGGCATTTCGCGCGCCGTGCCGCAGGGGGTATACTGCGCCATGAGAGAGACCCATGTGCCCTCGGGCAGATGATCGTGGATCCAGCTCAGGGCATCCTTGCTCTGCTGCACGCGCCCCGGAAGTATCAGATGGCGGATGAGCATACCGCGCGTCATCACGCCTTCCTCGTCAAACTGATTTTCCCCCACCTGACGATGCATTTCCAAGAGCGCCTTTTCTGCCATGATGGGATAGGCGGATGCGCGCGAGAACAGGCTTGCGCCTTCGGGATCTATGTATTTAAGATCGGGCAAATATACCTGCACTTTGCCTTCGAGCATTTCGAGTGTTTCCTTTTTTTCAAAGCCGCTGGTGTTCCAGACCACCGGCACGCCCAGCGGTTTTTCGAGTGCCTTTAAAATGGCATGAGTGAAGTGGGTACCGGTGACGAGGTTGATGTTGTGTGCTTCCTGTTCGATCAGTCGATCAAATGCGGCGCGCAGCTCGTCTGTGGTAAGCTGCTTTCCGAAGCAGCCGCGGCTGATTTGATCGTTTTGGCAATATACGCATCTGAGCGTACAGCCGCTGAAGAATACCGCGCCCGAACCGCGCGAGCCGCTGATGCACGGCTCCTCGTCAAAATGCAGTGCGGCGCGTGCTACCACCGGCATTTCTCCCATGCGGCAGAAGCCCTTGCCCTGCCCGGGCAGTTCCAAACCGCGCTTTGCATGGCACGAGCGCGGACACAGATCACATACAAACATGATATCGGAAGTCTCCTTGATGATGTAGATTATTTGAGCGTAATCAGATGCACCTCGGGTGCGGCGTTGAGACGCATGGGGATCAGGCTGTTGCTCACGCCGCGCGAGATGAGCAGCTTGGCGGCGTTTTCCTGATGCCAGCCTGCCGAGAAGCGGTAACGGTCGGCGGTGAAGTTGAATACCTCAAAGCTGCCGACGGATATGATGCCGCCGTGGGTATGCCCGCACAGCGCCAGATCGATCCAGAATCCGTCTGATGCCGGATAGGAGTTGAGGATGGGCACCGATTCTGGATTATGACACAGCAAGATCACGCAGTCTCTTGCCGAAAGATCTTCGGTCCATGAGCGCACGTCCTTCTCGCCGGTCGTCCAGTCGTCGATGCCTACCAGCACGAGCGTCTGATTGTCCTTTTTGATGCGCACGATCTCGTTTCTGAGCAGCGTCACGCCGCCCCGCTTCATTGCTTGTTCCAGTGAGGAGGATTCGGCGAAGCTGTCGAGCCGGTTGTCCTGTTCTCCGGCGATGGCGTATTTTCCCAGCGGCGGAGTATACTGCGCCAGATTGGCAAAGAACAGATTGCGCATATCGCTCTCAACGGCTGCGGCGCTCGAGGAAAACGCACCGCGCAGCTGTATGATCGGATCGGAGGAGGTGTAGTCGCCGCCCAGCAGCAGCAGATCCGGCTCAAGCTGCATTACTTCGTCGATGAGGGCATTGACCTTGGAGGGAGAATTGAGTGAGTTTATGTGCAGATCGCTGATGTACATCACGCGCGTGCCGCGGAAGGAATAGGGAAGATCGGTCACGGAGATCTCCGATGACTTGAGCTGCAGCATATTGGCTTCGCAGCACATCCATATCACCAGTGCGCAGACGATCACAAGCGGCAGATACAGCACCCATTTGGGGAGATTTTTAAAGAAGGTCACGACGGTATTTTTCTGCTTTTCGGGTGTGCGGTGCGTTTGAGGATTCAGACCGCGCACGCTGACCCTGCTGCCGGAAGAAGAAGCCGTCTTGGATTTGTCC
>CAZYQB010000003.1:6052-24412 GCA_964649595.1 uncultured Oscillospiraceae bacterium
GAAGAGGAAGCCGAGGATCTTGTCTTGGATTTGGAAGAAGAACTGCCGGAAGAAGAAGCCGACTTGGACTTGTCCGAAGAGGAAGCCGAGGATCTTGTCTTGGATTTGGAAGAAGAACTGCCGGAAGAAGCCGTTTTGGACTTGTCCGAAGAGGAAGCCGAGGATCTTGTCTTGGATTTGGGAGAAGAACTGCCGGAAGAAGCCGTTTTGGACTTGTCCGAAGAGGAAGCCGAGGATCTTGTCTTGGATTTGGGAGAAGAACTGCCGGAAGAAGCCGTCTTGGGGGATTTTCCGAAATAGCGTTCTGCTTCGGCGATCAGCTCATCGAGATCCATTTCTTCGTCGGGCGTGAGTGCCCTTGCACTGCGCAGATGCGGAGTCTTGCTTGAAGTCATAAAAAAACACCACCATAATGCACCTGACGGCGCAGAGAATAGAGAAGAGTGAAAATGTTTCACGTGAAACATTTTCACTGTTTTATGCTGTGTGATCGAAAATGCTTTCATTGTCTGACCGCGCAGGGGTAATTTTGACAAAAGAAAGTGATTTTCACAAATTTGTGCGTAAAGAACCGTTGCATACCGGGTATTTATCCATTATAATAGGAATGACGCTGCAATTCAAGATGAACGCGGCGAATTTGAATTTTCTTTTTTGCGTCTAATCAATGGCGCATGGCAGGAGCGTTTTGATGGAACAATGGAAAAATAAAGAGCTGTCGTGGCTCAGTGCGCTGCTGCTGACGAGCATGATTGTGGCAGTGTCCGCGCTGCTGGCAAAAGGGCTGACTCTGCTGGGCGGATCGCCTGCAGGCACAAAGACATTGCTGCCCTGCAGCTCGACGCAGGAGATAGAACCGCTGCTTGACGGCGTAGTTTACAGCGACGGCACACATTTGCACGCGCTCAATTCAGACGGCAGACAGAAGTGGAACTACATGGTGGGCGTAGGCTTCAGCTTTGACGCAAGCGAAAGTGGCGTAGCGGCATGGACCGACAGCAAGCTGGCACTGCTGGATGCCGACAGCGGGAAATCTTTGTTTACGGGTGTAATGGATCAGCCGATTATTTCTGCGGTAATGGGTGATACTTATGCCGGAGTTCTGATCGGCGAGGATGACCAGAACAGCACACTGATTATTATGGAGCACGGCGGACGGCAGATCGACAAGATCACGCTGCCCAATGTGATGGTACTGCAGTATGGCTTCTTCAGCACCAACGGTCAGATGCTCTGGGTGATGTCGCTCGATACCGAGGGTACGGTGCCCATGAGCCAGCTGACTACCTACCGCCCCGGTCGAATGCAGTCGGGCAACATTACCGACTCCGATCAGGTGCTCTATCAGGTTATGTTTGATTCGCCCAATGTATACACCGTCGGTACCACTTATGCAAAAGTATACAACTATACCGGCGTGGAGGATACCACGCGCCGCAAGCTGATCTACGGCTGGTATCTGATGGACAGCGATGGAACCGGCGACGGTGCGCTGATGGCATATGCGCCGATGGCGCAGGTGGGCACGCAGATCAGTGTGAGCGATATCCGCATGGTATGCGGCAATACGGATAAGACGGTGCGCTTTCCGTTCCCGTGCTATGCCGTTGCGGTATACGGCAGCACGGTATACGGCTTCTCAGATCAGTATGTCATGTCGATCGGCTTGAAGGACAGCAAGGCAAAGGTCACGCAGTTGCCCGTCATATGCGACAATATGCTGGGCATTACGAATAAGCGTGAGGCGATCATGACATCCGGCAGCGAGGTTTATCTGGTAACACTGCCCTGAGGGGCGTGATTATAAACGGGAGGACATATATCTATGAACATCATCGATCTCATCATTCTGGCGATCCTGGCATTTAGTCTGGTTTCGGGTATGCACAAGGGCTTTATTACCTCCACGCTGGCGCTGGTGGGCTTCTGCATTTCGTGGGTGCTTGCCTATGCGTCTTATGGTTATCTGGTCACCGCAGTGCAGCAGAACGAGAGTATGATTAACTTCCTTAACGGTCTGGTCAGTGCGGCGGATCTGTTTAAAACGCGCCAGCTTGCCGACCTTGAGGTTGCCGCTGCCACGGCGGCAGACATCGATCTGGCGATCGGCGAGGTAGGTATTCCGCTGATAAATGATCTGTTCCGCAGCAATGTGCTCGGTCAGGTTTTTGCAAATGACGGTCTGGTCACCATGAGCGAGTATCTCACGCAGACCCTGCTGGTCTCCGTGCTGAACATCGTTGCCTTCATTCTTTCCTTTGCAGTGATCTATGCGGCAGTGCTGCTGGTGGTCAATATGCTCAACAACGTGTTCCGCTTCCCGCTGATTCGTCACTTTGACTGGCTGCTGGGCGGTGTGTTTGGTCTGGTTCGCGGTGCGGTCATCGTTATGCTGATCTTCTCGGTGGTCCCCACCCTCTGCTCGGCACTTGAAAGCATGGATATCTCGCTGCTGACGGATGTCATCAATGAATCTGCCATCGGCAAGATGCTCAGCAACTATAATCCCGTTGCCAGTGCGCTCAATTCGCTCGTTAAGTAATTTTCAAGCAGATATGCTATACAGCTCCCTTTAAAGCGAATGCTTTTTGGGGAACTGTATTTTTTTGACAAATGAATGTTCCATGAGCTGTATAGTGACGCAAAAATGACAAAAAAGAACATAAGATTGCGAAAATAATTGAAAAATATGACGCATAAACGAAAAACCACTTGATTTTGAAATAGATTTGTAATATACTTAGAGATGCAAACTACAATTTTTCGGAAGCGAGTGGATGGATTCAATGAATCGTTTGAAGAAGATCGGCTGCATCCTGTTGATAATGATGTTGTGTTCGACCTGTGCGCTGGCGGCAAGCGGTCAGCATGAGGTAACGGCGAGCAGACTTTATTTCCGGGAGGATGCTTCTTCGGACAGCCGATCAATCGCATCTCTGTCCAAGGGAACGGTGGTTACGGTGCTGAGCACAAGCGGCGGCTGGGCAAAGGCGCGCTGGGACGGCAAGGAAGGCTATCTCTCCACAGAATATCTGGAGAAGATCAATGAGGCGTCCGTCAAGGGCAGCAATACCACTAAGCTCAGCGGCACCGGCTGGATGAAGGCTTCTGCAGCGCTGTATGAAGCGGCGGATACTTCTTCCGGGAAGATCGCTTCGCTGCAGGAAGGAACAAAGCTGAGTATTCTCGGTGAAACATTGAATTTCTATTATGTCAAGGCGGAAGGCGAGACCGGCTATGTGCTCAAGCACCGGGTCAGCTTTGATGAGGTGGAAAAGACGGAATCTTCTGCTGTCTCCACTGCATCCGGATCGAAAACGACAGTCTCTACATCCTCTTTGCTGTCCATGGGCAGCGAAGGTGATGCGGTCAAGGAGCTTCAGCAGCGGCTCAGCGAGCTGGGCTATATGAACAGCCGCTACATCACCGGCTACTTCGGTTCGATCACCTACAAGGCGGTAACTGCTTTCCAGACCGTCAACTCTTTGGATGCAGACGGAATAGTGGGTCCGGCGACCCGCAAAAAGCTCAATTCGAGCAGCGCCAAGGAGCCGCCCGAAGTGATCGAGATGGACTGGTATAATACAAATGTCTCCTCTTTGGTCTATAAGCGCGGCGGCACTGCCAAGATCATTGACTGCGCTACCGGAACCGTGATTAACATCCGCCGAGTCGGAGGCTCCAATCATATGGATATAGAGCCGCTGACTGCAGAGGATACTGAAAAGCTGCTCAAGATCTATGGCGGCAAGTGGTCGTGGGCGCGCAGGGCGGTCGTGCTGGTGGCGGGCGGCAAGTACATTGCGGCATCCATCAACGGTATGCCTCATGGTTCCGAGATCAGCACCTGCAACAACTTTGAAGGTCAGTTCTGTCTGCATACCACAAACAGCAAGACGCACGGCACCGAACGCGTGGACAGCGATCATCAGGCGTGCATCAAGCAGGCGCTGTCGTATGATTTCTGATCTGACGGCATAGAGCAATAAAGTCATCATATAGAATATTGTCGGGAATATTTTCAAACCTCCCTGCACCTTTCATCCTCCTTCGAAGGTGCGGGGAGGATTTTTTGCGCTCTTAAAAATGAATCTTTGAAGCAGCGATTCGTGCATTTATGCCCCTGATTTGAGTGTTTCTCTTGCAAAAAATCAATCATTGCCGTATAATGTATTCATCCGACCTTTTACTTTTTAGGAGGGATGAATACCTATGGAAAACGCTCAGGAATTGATACAGCGGCTCAATCAAAGCGGCAAAAAGCTGTCAAAGAGTCATCGCCGCATTGCCGAGTGTATCGTTTCCCATTATGATAAGGCGGCGTTTATGACCGCGTCGCGTCTGGGCGAATATGTGGGCGTGAGTGAATCCACCGTAGTGCGCTTTGCCTCTGCGCTGGGCTATGACGGATATCCGCAGCTGCAGCGCGCACTTCAGGAGCTGATTCGTCATCGGCTGACTGCATCGCAGCGTTTTGAAATGACCTCGGATATGGATCGTTCGCAGGTCTTGAGCAAGGTGCTCAAGGCGGATATGCAGAACATCCGTGCCACCATCGATGAATTGGACGAAAAGGTATTTGAAAACGTGGTGCAGAGCCTGCTTCAGGCGCGCAATATCTATGTGCTCGGGCTGCGTTCCTCTGCGCCGCTGGCGCAGTTTTTTGCGCATTATCTGAACTTTATATTCAGCAACGTGCAGATGGTCACCTCCGGCGTGAGCGATATCTTTGAGCAGCTTTCGCGCATTGGGGAGGACGACGTGCTGGTGTGCATCAGCTTTCCGCGCTATTCCAGCCGCATCATCGAGGCAATGGATTTTGCCAAGAGCCGAGGCGCACAGCTTATCGCCATTACCGACGGACCGCTTTCTCCGCTGTATTCGGCATCGGATTTCTGCCTGACCGCCAAGTCGGATATGGCATCGTTCGTTGATTCGCTGGTTGCGCCGCTGTCGCTGATCAATGCGCTGATCGTAGCGCTCAGCCAGTGCAAGAGACAGCAGGTTTCCGCTTATTTCGAGCAGATGGAACGCATCTGGGACGAATATCATGTGTATCTGGGAAAGGAACGTGGCGCGGATGAATAACGTCGTAGTGATCGGCGGCGGCGCGGCGGGCATGATGGCAGCCGTATATGCGCTGCGCGGAGGCGCCTGTGTTACGCTGTTGGAGCGAAACGAAAAGCTGGGCAAGAAGATATATATTACCGGCAAGGGACGCTGCAATCTGACCAATGTGGCGCAGGATGAAGAATTCATGGGCAACATCGTGCGCAATCCGAGATTTCTGTATGCGGCGCTCAGTCACCTCGACAACGGCGGCGTCATGGAGCTGTTTGAGGGCTTGGGCGTGAAGCTCAAGGTGGAGCGCGGCGGCAGAGTATTTCCCGAGAGCGATCATGCCAGCGATATCACGCGCGGTTTTGATCGGGAGCTGCATCGCCTGGGCTGCAAGATACGCCTCAACACTCGGGTGAAGGAGATACTGACCGAAGGCGGACGAGTCGGCGGCGTGCGTCTGGAATCGGGCGAGGAGATCAAGGCAGATTCAGTGATCGTCGCCACCGGTGGACAGAGCTATCCGACCACCGGCTCTACCGGCGACGGCTGGCAGTTTGCCCAGAGCACGGGTCATGCCACAAATCGTGCCATTCCGGCGCTTACGCCCATCGAGACCGAGGAAAAATGGGTGTATGATCTGACGGGACTTTCCTTAAAGAACGTGCGCCTGACGGTCGAGGCGCCTGCAGGCAAAAAGGGCAAGGCGAAAAAGCCGCTGTACAGTGAGCAGGGCGAGATGCTTTTAACGCATTTCGGCATTTCCGGACCTCTTGCACTATCTGCCAGCAGCTATCTGCCGGAGGAGAGCGCGGGCGTGAAACTGACGCTCGACTTGAAGCCTGCTCTGACCGACGAGATGTTGGATACCCGGCTTTTGAGGGATTTTAAGGAGATGAACCGCAAGCAGATCATCTCCGTGATGGACGGACTGGCACCGCACGCGCTGGCGACGGCGATTTTGTCGTTGTGCGGCATTTCTCCTGCATTCCCGGTCAACTCCGTGACGCAGGAGATGCGCGCGGAAATCATCAAAAACATCAAGCACATTACTCTCACGGTCAAGCGTCTGCGTCCGCTGACCGAGGCGATCGTGACGCGCGGCGGCGTGTCGGTAAAGGAGATCAATCCCTCCACCATGGAATCCAAGAGGGTGGGCGGCTTGTATTTTGCGGGAGAGACCATCGATATTGACGCATTGACGGGCGGCTTCAATCTGCAGCTTGCCTTTTCGACCGGCGCGCTGGCTGGCACCAGTGCGGCACAGGAGGAACGTGAAATATGGATGATCTGAACGGCGGTATTCTGAACAGATCGAATGCTTCGGGGGGCGGCAATGCCGGCAGCAACGCCAACATTATCGGCAGCCGCATCGTATCGCGTGCGGCGATACTGATGTGTGTGTCGCGCGACCGCACGGAAGAACGGGATCTCAAGGAGCAGTTTCTCAAAGAGGATATTCGCGCGGCGGCAGTGGATTTCGGCGGCGAGTTTATTCACTCGATCATGCGCATCGTGGAGCGTGCGGTAGTGGCGGCGCGGCGCGAAGGCGTGATCGCGGATACCTATCATGAGCAGGGTTCGGTAGCGGGAGCAACTCGTGAGGCGCTTTCCCAGATCACCGCAAAGGCGATCGGCTTGAGCGTGGGCGGCAAGATCGGTATCGCGCGTTCGGGCAACAACATTGCGGTGGCGGTATTCTTCGGGATCGGGCTGCTGCACCTCAATGAGGTCGCGATCGGTTTAGGTCATAGGGCAATATAGCGCAAAGGTGAGAAATTTGTTCTAAAGACCTTTCTCTTGAGGTAGTGTTACCAGTTTGAAGAAGTAAGCAAAAAACGGAGAAGGAGTGAGGAAAATGAACCACTTTACCATTGCCATCGACGGACCGGCGGGGGCGGGTAAGTCGAGTATTGCGAAGAAGGTCTCCAATGTGCTGGGCGCGATCTATCTGGATACGGGCGCGATGTATCGTGCAGTGGCGCTGTATATGGTGAGAAACGGCGTGGGCATTTTTGACGTGGAGACGATCACTGCGCGCGCTGCCGAAGCGGTGGTGGATATTGAATATGTAAACGGCGAGCAGTGCGTGCTGCTGCTGGGCGAAAAGGTAAACGATCATCTCAGAACCAAGGAGATGGACGCGGCATCCTCTGCCGTGTCGGCGGTGCCTGAGGTGCGCCGTCTGCTGGTGGCGCGTCAGCAGCAGATCGCCTCCGAGCGCAGCGTCGTGATGGATGGACGCGACATCGGAACGAAGGTGCTGCCGGATGCCACGCTCAAGATATTCCTGACCGCATCTGCTGAGGAACGCGCAAACAGAAGATACAAGCAGCTCATCGAAAAGGGTCAGCAGCCCTGCTATGAAGAGATCCTTGCCGATATCAATCAGCGCGACTACAACGACAGCCATCGTGCGGCTTCTCCTCTGACCAAGGCAGAGGACGCCATAGAGGTGGACAGCAGTGATATGACCATCGATGACGTGGTGGATAGGGTACTGAGACTGATGCGCGAAAGGATGAACTGAACATGAATACTCAGGAGAACGCAAAGAAGAATGTCGGTCAGAATACCTTTTACTGGATCGTGCGCAATATCGTTGCAGCGCTGTGCCGGGTGTTCTTTCCGATGAAGGTGGTCGACGCGGACAAGGTGCCGTCCACCGGTCCGGTCATGGTGTGCTGCAACCATGTGTCCTTTATGGATGCGGTGCTGCTGGCGTGTGCGCTCAAGCGCAGAGTGACCTATCTGGCGAAGAAAGAGCTGTTCAAGAATAAACTCATGAACTGGGTGCTGCGCGGCATCGGCATGGTGCCGGTGGATCGCGGTGCGAGCGATATTCAGGCGATGCGCGTATGTCTGGACGTACTCAAGGACGGCAGACTGCTGGGCATCTTTCCGCAGGGACACCGCTATAAGGACGACGATCATCACGAGCTTCAGAACGGCGCTGCGCTGATGGCGCTGCGCGCGCGTCCTGCGGTGGTGGCGGCTCATGTAAGCGGCGCTGCAAGGCTGTTCCGCCGCACGACCATCCGCTTCAGCGATCCGGTGGATCTGTCCGATATCAAGCGCGTGAATGCCGAGGGTTTGAACGCAGCAAGTCTGCGCATTGCCGGTGCGATCTGGCAGGAGGAAAAGTAAGCTATGACGGATATGGCGATGTTTGACCAGGGTGTTGCGAGAGAAAACACCGGCTGTTTCAAGTGGGATGCGAGGGAGACGGTTTTCGGCAGGGCGGATGTACTGCCGATGTGGGTGGCGGACATGGATTTTGCCGCGCCCGAATGCGTGACCGAAGCCATTATCCGCCGTGCGCAGCACGGTGCGTTCGGCTATTGTATCAACGATCCGGCGCAGACCGATGCGTTGATCGGTTGGATGAAGCGTCGTCATGGCGTGGATGTAGAGCCGATGAGCATATTCTATACGCCGGGTGTGGTGGACAGCTTGAATATTGCTGTTGCCGCGTTGGGCGATCCGGGCAAAAAGGCGGCTGTGCTGACTCCGGTATACGGTCCGTTTTACCGTGCGGTGGAGAAGGCAGGAATGCGTGTTGAAAAGTGCAGCCTGCTTCAGACAGACGAGGGCTGGAAGATCGACTTTGATGCGCTGGAGCACATCTTCAGATCCGGCGCACGGCTTATGCTTTTGTGTAATCCGCACAATCCGGTGGGCAGAGTGTGGACGCGCGAGGAGCTTAATCAGCTGGTCCAGCTGACCAGAAAATACGGCGTGACCATCATTTCCGATGAGATTCATGCCGACCTGACCATGCCCGGATACGAGACTACATCGATCCTGGCGGTGGAGCGAAATGCGGTCGCGCTGGTATCTGCTACCAAGACATTCAATCTGGCGGCACTCAAACATTCCTCCGTGCTCATTCCCGACAAGGGCATGATGGAGAAGTTCGTAGACGAGTATTACAAGCGCGGTATCAACGGCATCAATCTGTTCGGCTGCATCGCGCAGCAGGCGGCGTATGAAGGCGGCGAGGAATGGCTGGATGCGCTCAGAGGATATCTGGCAGGAAACCGCGACCTGGTGGAGAAGTTCCTTTGTGAAGAACTGCCGCAGGTGAAATGCTCTCATCTGGAAGGCACCTATCTGATGTGGCTGGATTTCAGAAGTCTGAATCTTGCGCAGGATGAGTTGGAAAAACTGATGATCGAAAAGGCAGGCATCGGTATGAACAGCGGCATCGATTTCGGCGCCGAAGGCACGGGCTTTATGCGCATGAACATCGCTACGCCCAGAAAGAACGTGGAGCGCGCACTCAGACAGCTCAAGGCAGCGCTGAGTGAATAACTGAATCTGTTTTAAGGGACTGTTGCAGAATCTTCTTGCTTCTGCAGCAGTCCCTTTTTGCGGGTATCTTGTTTTGATAAATGAGGCTCCTTTTAAAAGGCGGCATCTATTGAAAAAGGCATTTGCTTTGGATATAATGGAAGAAAAATACACAAAAAAAGGAGCGTGCCAGGGTGAATAAGATTATGATGATCGGCAATGCGCACATCGACCCAGTATGGCTGTGGCAGTGGCAGGAGGGGTATCAGGAGATCAAGGCGACCTTTCGCTCGGCGCTGGATCGTCTTGATGAAAATGAGGATTTCATATTCACCTGTGCCTGTGCGGATTATTACCGCTGGGTGGAGGAAAATGATCCCGAAATGTTTGAGCAGATTCGTGCGCGCGTGGCGCAGGGCAGATGGGTGCTTGCAGGCGGAATGTGGATTCAGCCTGACATGAACACGCCTTGCGGCGAGTCCGTAGCGCGGCATCTGATGCACGCACAGCGCTATTTCCGTTCGCGATTCGGAAAAATCGCTTCCTTTGGCTATAATGTGGATACGTTCGGTCACAACGCCATGCTGCCGCAGCTGCTCAAAAAGGCAGGTGTAGAGAATTATGTGTGGATGCGCCCGGATAAGGGTGAAAATTCCGACATCCCCGAGGGCGCGATGCTCTGGCGCGGCGCAGACGGCAGCGAGATCACCGCCTATCGGATCTACGGAGCATATCCGGCATACGATCATGTGACCGAGAAGATCGGCGATACGCTGGCGGCTTCGGATCGGCTGGATGAGCCGCTGATGTGCTTCTATGGCGTGGGCAATCACGGCGGCGGTCCGACGATCGAAAATTTGAAAGAGATCGATGCGTATATCGCGCAGGGTGAGCAGAAGGACAGGGTGTGCTATGCTTCGCCGCAGGATTATTTTGCATACATCAAGGAAAAAGGCTTGAATCTGCCGGTGTGGGAGGGAGAGCTTCAGCACCATGCAAGCGGCTGCTATTCTACCTGCTCTAACAGCAAATATCTGCACCGCAAGACCGAAAATGCACTTTTGCGCATGGAAACGCTGGGCGTGCTGTCCGATCGACTGACCGGACACGAGCTGAAGGCGCCGTTTGTGCAGCAGGCATGGCATGATCTGCTGTTTAACGAGTTTCATGACATCATGGGTGGATGCAGCCTGAAGGAAGCAATGAAGGATGCCGAGATGAGCTTTGCGGAAGCGCTCAGCATTGCCGCGCGCGAGGAAAACGCCGCGCTGCAGCGCATCTCATGGCGCGTGGATACGATGAAGGGCAATCCGCTGCGCGTGCGCTCCAAAAAGGATTTTGCGCTCTGGGGCATCAATGGTCAGGGCACGCCGGTGGTGGTATTCAACCCGCACGCCTTTGAAGCGAAGGGTGAGGTTTGCGTGCGCCGCCCCATCCGTTCGGTGCGCGATGACAACGGAAATACGGTGCCCTGTCAGACCGTGCGCTCCAGCCGCACCAACGGACGCGATAAATGGGACGGTATTTTCACGGCTCAGGTGCCTGCGCTGGGCTGGCGTCTGTACTGGGTATTTTTAGAGGAAGGTGAAGCGCAGCAGAGCGAACTTTCCGCTTCGCAGACGCACATTGAAAACGAATATATTCGCGCCCGGTTCGATCCGCTGACCGGTGCGCTCATGCACCTGATCGATAAGCGCACCGGACGGGATGCACTTTTAGCACCTGCGCGCGCAAGGCTGATGGATATTGAGCATTGCGATACATGGGCGCATATGGTGTTCAAATTTGACAGGGAGGCAGGCGCGTTCTCGGGGGCGCGTGTGGATGTGCTCGAATGCGGCGAGGTACGCGCGGTGGTGCGCGTGACTACGCAGTTCGGACTGTCCAGGCTGGAACAGAAGTATATTTTGTATCGGGGCAGCGACCAACTCGATGTGCAGATGACGATAAATCTTCGGGAAAATCACCGCCTGCTCAAGCTGTGCTTCCCCACGAAATATGATCGGAGCATTGCCCAGATCTCGTATGGGGCGATTGAGCGCGTGCCCAACGGAGATGAAGAACACTGCCAGCAGTGGGCGGCGGTGGAGGGAGCCGATGCGGGACTTGCCGTGCTCAACGACGGCAGATACAGCTACAGCGCCCAAGGCGGCGAGCTGCGAATGACCGTTGCCAACACCTCGCTCTACGCCGATCACTATGGGCAGCGCCACCGTGACGATACCTGCTGCTTTATGGATCAGGATGAAATGAGCATGAGCTATTCGCTCGTTCCCTATGAGGGCGCATGGCAGGATGCCGGCATTGATCGCCGTGCGGCGCTGCTGAATCGTCCGCTGCCGTATGTGGTGGAAACCTATCATGAGGGAGCGCTGCCCGGCGAGTATCGCGGCATTGAGATCGACAACGCGTGCGTTGATCTGTGTGCGCTCAAGCGCGCCGAGGATGACGAAGGCTTCGTACTGCGTCTGCATGAAACCACGGGCAGAGCGCAGCGCGCAGGGGTGAAGGCAGGGCTGCTTGCAAGAGAGATGGAACTTGAATTTGCGCCGTTTGAGATCAAGACGGTGTATGTGCCTGCGGATGCGGCTCAGCCGGTGAGGGAGATCCTGCTGACCGAGATCGAGGAGTGAAGAGAGGGAAGCCTTCTGACATCAGCATATTCAGCTCTTTTTCCAGTGCGGCGCGGTATTCCTTTTTCAGCGGAGTCAGCGGCAGGCGCATTTCGTCGCGGCACAGAGATAGGATGCTAAGCGCGGCTTTTACGGGGATGGGATTTACCTCGCAGAACAGCAGACGACACAGCGGCAGTATGCGAAGCTGCAGGGTGCGGCAGCGGTCAATATTGCCGTCAAACCAGACCCGACACAGCTCGTGCATGATATTTGGGATCACATTTGCCGCCACTGAGATCACGCCCTGCGCGCCGAGCGAAAGCAGGGGAAGGATCTGGTCGTCGTTGCCCGAATAGAGGGAGAGCTGATCGAGCGTAAGCTCTGCAAGCTGCGCCGCCTGAGCGATGCTGCCGGAGGCATCTTTGAAGCCGCAGATATTGGGATGCTCCATGAGCCGCTGAGCCGTTTCGGGGGTCATGTTTACCCCGGTGCGGGAGGGCACGTTGTAGAGTATGATCGGCAGATCGACCGAATCGGCAATTGCGCCGTAGTGGGCGGTCAGTCCATCCTGCGTTGCCTTGTTGTAGTAAGGTGTGACGATCAGCAGGGCATCCGCCCCCAGTTCCTGTGCGCGCCGTGAACGGCGAATGACCTCCCTTGTGCAGTTGCCGCCGGTTCCAGCGATGATCGGAATACGTCCGGCGCATTGACGGATGCTCATGGAGAGGATCTCTTCGCGCTCCGCATCCGTCAGCGTGGACGGCTCGCCCGTGGTGCCGCATACGATCAGCGCATCTGTGCCGCCCTCGATCTGGCGCTCGATGAGCTTTTCAAGCGCGTCAAAATCCACCTTGCCGTAGCGAAAGGGAGTGACCAGCGCGCATCCGCTGCCTTTGAACAGTCTGCCCTTCATGATCGAATCACGCTCCCGAAATGAGATAGAGGTTCCGTTTACTATACGCTGCGGCATTAAGACAATATGCTTTGTTCCGATTTATGGCATAGTTCCAAACAATTGGTGAAATTGATTGACACTCTTCCTTGCCGCGTGTTAAAATACAAAGTGAGTTGTTTGACGGGCAATGCGTCAAAGACGCTGAGTCCGTATCGTTACCATGAAACAGGAGGAAACGCCCTATGCCCAATACCAAGCTGACCAAAGAAAGACTCAAGGTGCACTTTCAATACGGAAAGATGATCTATATTGTGATCGCAATTGTTGCCGTGATGCTGGCGGACGTTCTCTTTACCGTAACGGCATACCGTTCACCGGATGAGCGCAAGGTGGATATATATCTGGTGTCGCACAATGTAGATGTGACCAATGCCGAGCCGTATGAGCAGATCGCGCTTGAGGCGGGTCAGGCATTCGAGCGTGAGCGCGATGCGGCGGCCGGGATCGATGTGGAGAGCGCTTCGTATAAGCCGACGCTGGAAGCGGTTGAATTCTATGGTCTGGTATATGATGCCTATTCGGAAAATGCCATGTACGATCAGCAGCGCTATCTGATGACGCTGGCGGCGCAGGAGGGCGATATCTTTATCGTATCGCGCAGTATGCTGGAGGAAATGATCGAGGATGGTCTGGCGGTGGATCTTACGCCTTATATCGAAAGCGGCGTGATCGATCCGGGCGACAGAAACCTGCTCAAGGTCACTTATCCCGAATTTGTAGAGAAGGATCAGCCTGCGACCGGCAAGGAGTGCATTTATGCCCTGCAGGCGGAAACGCTGACTGGTCTGTGGGATGCGTTTGACTACAATTATACCACCGGTGTGTATATGGTTCTGATGTGCTACAGCGACAACGTGGATACCTCGGCGGCGGTCATGCAGTCGCTGATCGATCAGTTTGAGATCCCGGTCGGAGATAATCAGGAGTAAGTAAAATGTATCAGCAGGATGTAAAAGGGAAAAAGCTTTCTACGCTTGCCGGGATCGGCGTGATCGCGCTGATCGTGCTGTCGGTTGCGGCGGCGGGGATCTTGGATCAGCTTCTCTCCCGGTTTACCGGAAATGGTGTCGGGTCCGCTGTGGTATGGCTGCTGGTGGTTGCGGAGATATTCTTTATACTGCGGCTGAGCGTGAGGGAATATCGCTATACGCTGACCGACGAGAGACTGTTTATCGAAACACGCTACGGCGACAATGTGCGGATCGTTCATGATATCGCATTGGTTGCGATGATTGACATCGGCTCTCAGGAGGAGATCTTCGGGAAATACGGCAACGCGCAGGCATACGACAAGGTGTTTACGCGCGGCTGTGATCTGCCCATGAGCGCCGTCGTATATCGAAAGGACGGCGAAAACAAGCTGTTGTCCTTTCAGCCGGATGAAAAAATGTATGCGCTGATTCGGGAGCACATTGAAGAAAACCAATAATGAACAAAAAACGCCCTGCATCTGCAGTTCTTGAGAAGAAATTGCGGATGCAGGGCGTTTTTTATGAATGGGTGAGCAGCGGACACAGGAATCGTCCGGTTTCGCTGATGGGATTGGCGGCGATCTCTTCGGGCGTGCCCTCAGCGATGACCGTTCCGCCGCCTGCGCCGCCTTCAGGACCGAGATCAATGATGTGATCGGCGGTTTTGATGACGTCCAGATTGTGCTCTATGACGATGAGCGTGTTTCCTGCATCGGAGAGCTGATGCAGCATTTTGTTCAGCCGCGCCACGTCGTCCATGTGCAGTCCGGTGGTCGGCTCGTCGAGTATGTAGAGTGTTTTTCCGGTCGCCTTGCGGCTCAGCTCGGAGGCGAGCTTGATGCGCTGTGCTTCGCCGCCCGAAAGGGTGGTGGAAGGCTGACCGAGCTTGACATAGCCCAGACCTACATCCACCAGCGCTTTGAGTTTGTCGGCGATCTTGGGCACCGGTTGGAAGAATCGGTATGCCTCCTCGCAGGTCATCTCCAGCACTTCATGAATGTTTTTGCCCTTGTAGCGCACCTCCAGCGTTTCGCGGTTGTAGCGCTGACCGCCGCACTGATCGCAGGAAACGTAAATGTCCGGCAGGAAGTGCATTTCGATCTTGAGGATGCCGTCGCCGCTGCACGCTTCGCAGCGTCCGCCCTTGACGTTGAAGGAGAAGCGGCTGTTTTTGTAGCCGCGCGCTTTGGCATCGGGCGTGGAGGCGAACAGATCGCGTATGAGATCGAACACACCGGTATAAGTGGCAGGATTGGAACGGGGCGTGCGCCCGATAGGCGTCTGATCGATGGCGATCACCTTGTCAAGCTGCTTGATGCCCTCGATGCAGTCGTGCGCACCGGCGCGCTCATGGGAACGGTTCAGCTCACGCGAGAGCTTTTTGAACAGTATCTCGTTGACCAGCGTGCTTTTGCCCGAACCGGATACGCCGGTCACGCAGGTGATAACACCCAGCGGGAAACGCACATCGATGTTTTTGAGGTTATTGGCGCGCGCGCCGCGAACGGTGATATATCCGCGCGGCGTGCGGCGCTCGGAGGAATAGGGAACGGTGCGCCTGCCGCTGAGGTATTCGCCGGTGAGGGAACCTTCGGTCTGCATGACTTCCTCAGGCGTGCCTGCGGCAACCACCTCTCCGCCGTGAATGCCTGCGCCCGGTCCGATATCCACCAGATAATCTGCCGCGCGCATGGTGTCCTCGTCGTGCTCGACCACGATGACCGTGTTGCCCAGATCGCGCAGATCCTGCAGGGTGGACAGCAGCCGTTCGTTGTCGCGCTGGTGAAGTCCGATGGACGGCTCGTCGAGTATGTATAAAACGCCTGTCAGAGAGGAGCCGATCTGTGTGGCAAGGCGTATGCGCTGTGCTTCGCCGCCGGAGAGCGTGCCTGCGCCGCGCGCAAGAGAGAGATATCCCAAGCCCACCGCGCGCAGAAAGCTCAGACGGCTGCGGATCTCTTTGAGCACCTGCCGGGCGATCTCCTCGTCGCGTTTGGAGAGGCAGAGTGCTCCAAAGAAGTCTACCGCATCGCATACCGCCATGTCGCTGACCTGAGCGATGGATTTTCCGCCTACCGTGACGGCGAGAATTTCGGGCTTCAAACGCTTGCCGCCGCACTGAGAGCAGGTCATCTCGCGCATGATGACCGACATTTCATCCCTGACCGATTCGGAGGTGGTTTCGCGGTATCTGCGCTCCACATTGGGCAGTACGCCTTCAAATGCGCTGGTGAAGCTGTGGGCGGTGTTTCGCGTCTGCACATAGACGCGCAGTTGCCTGTCGCCGGTGCCGTAGAGCAGCTCATTCACGCACTGTTCGCTGCACTGATCGATTGGAGTGTCCATCGTGAAGCCGTGTGCCTCCATGACCGCGTGCAGATAGGCGCGCGCATGATGGTTGCTGCCGTCCTCTTTCACGTTCCAGCCGGGGGCGGCGAATGCGCCTTGGTTAATGGAAAGGCTGCGGTCGGGCAGGATCACCTGCGGGTCGGCTTTGAGCATGGAGCCCAGACCCGAACAGGCGGGACACGCGCCGAAGGGACTGTTGAAGGAGAAGGAACGCGGCTCCAGATCTGCAATGCTGATGCCGCAGTCGGGGCAGGAATGTTTGGAGGACATGAGTATTTCATCACTGCCGTCGGCGCTGATAATGACCAGTCCGTCGGTCAGGCTCAGCGCGGTCTCGATGGACGCGGTCAGCCTTTTCTGGATGCCCTCGCGCACGATCAGGCGGTCGATGACTACCTCGATGGTGTGCTTTTTGTTTTTGTCGAGTGCCTCGGGGAAGGAGCCGGCTTCATAAACATCGCCGTCGATGCGGATGCGCACATATGCCTGACGGGTGAGCTGAAGGAGCAGCTTGGTGTATTCGCCTTTTCTGTCGCGCACCATGGGCGCGAGTACCTGTATGCGCGTGCGCTCGGGCAGAGCAAGCACCTGATCGACCATCTGATCGATGGTCTGCTGATGGATCTCCTGTCCGCACATATGGCAGTGCGGCACGCCGATTCGCGCATACAGCAGGCGCAGATAGTCGTTGATCTCCGTGACCGTACCCACCGTGGAGCGCGGATTGTGGGAGGTGGTTTTCTGGTCGATAGAGATGGCGGGAGAAAGTCCGTCAATGTAGTCTACATCAGGCTTAGGCATCTGCCCTAAGAACATCCGCGCATAAGAGGAAAGGGATTCGACGTATCTGCGCTGACCTTCCGCATACAGTGTATCGAATGCCAGAGAGCTTTTGCCCGAACCGGACAGTCCGGTAAATACGATCAGCTTGTCGCGCGGGATGGTCAGATCCACGCCTTTCAGATTGTGCGTTCGTGCACCGCGAACGGTGATGTATTTGTGCATAGTGGATTCACCTCGCTTTAAGTGGTGTAAGGCTCCCTCTGAGAGGGAGCTGTCACAGGCGGTTCGCCGCATGGCGAGAGAATGTGACTGAGGGAGTTCGTTTTTTCTGGGTTCTAATATAGCTTTACTATCATCAAAGGAGTTATGAACTCCCTCAGTCGAGCTTGCTCGACAGCTCCCTCAAGGAGGGAGCCTTTTGGAACAGTTCTCATCATTAGGTTGATGACATTGCCTCGATGAGGGAGGCTCTGAGATTATTTCTTTTTTGAAGTCCTCGTCTTTTTTGCCGGGGATGAAGAAGATTTCCGGGTCGCCTTTTTCTTTGCCTGCCGCGATTTTTCGCCGGTGGCGGCGATTCTTTCGCCCTTGAGCAGCAGCAGCTGATCCCTGAGCTTTGCTGCCTGCTCGAAGTTGAGCGCAGCGGCGGCGGCAAGCATCTGCTCCTCGATATGGTCGATGGCAAGCTGCTTTTCTTCGTCGGTGGAGACAGAGGCAGTCTGCGCGTCTGGCTCGCGAGAAATCTCCATCAGCTCGCGAACGGCGGTTTTTACCGTCTGCGGCGTGATGCCGTGTTCCTCGTTGTAGGCGCGCTGGATCTCGCGGCGGCGCGCGGTCTCGTTGATGGCAAATGCCATCGAGTCGGTCAGATCGTCGGCATACATGATGACCTTGCCGTTTACGTTTCGCGCGGCGCGTCCGATGGTCTGAATCAGGCTGGTCTGCGAGCGTAGAAAGCCTTCCTTGTCGGCATCGAGTATGGCGACCATTTCGACCTCTGGCAGGTCCAGACCTTCTCTCAAAAGGTTGATGCCCACCAGCACATCGTATTCACCCAGTCTCAGCCCTCGCAGCAGCTTGATGCGGTCCAACGTGTCCACATCCGAATGCAGATATTCCACGCGGATATCCATTTCGCGCAGATAAGAGGTCAGGTTTTCTGCCATGCGTTTGGTGAGGGTGGTCACCAGCACCCGGCTGCCGCGTTTGACCACCTGCCGGATCTCACCCAACAGATCGTCCACCTGTCCGGTGGCAGGGCGCACGCTGATTTCGGGATCGATCAGCCCGGTGGGGCGGATGATCTGCTCGACCACCTGCTGCGCACGCTCCATCT
>CAZYQB010000004.1:0-23032 GCA_964649595.1 uncultured Oscillospiraceae bacterium
CAGATACCTGCCACCCATCAGCTGCAGAAAAAAGACATCGTATATCGCGCAAACGCCGCCGATATACGCGCAGTGATCTGCGTAGGCGAGGAACAGGTGATGCATCACGTCCTGTGTGCGCTGCCCGAAAGCCCCACGGTCACTGCAATCGCCGCACTGGGCGGTGAGCATGAGGGCTTTATCAACTTTGACGAGCTGCTCTTGAATGCATCCGAAGAATTTGACGGCAGCGCCATTTCAAAAAACGCCGATGACATCATGCTCATGTACTTCACCTCCGGCACAACGGGTATGCCCAAGATGGTTGCGCACAACTTCAACTATCCGCTGGGTCACCTCATCACCGGACGCTTCTGGCACAATTTGGACGACACCAGTATTCACCTGACTACTGCCGACAGCGGCTGGGCAAAGTGCGGCTGGGGCAAGCTGTACGGACAGTGGATCGCCGGTGCGACACTATTTGTGTACGACTTTGATAAGTTCAATGCCTACAAAATGCTCAAGGTACTTGAAAAATACCGCGTCACCTCATTTTGTGCACCGCCCACCATCTACCGCTTCCTCATCAAGGAGGATCTGAGCGCATTCGATCTGTCTGCACTCAAATGGGGCACTGTGGCAGGCGAGCCGCTGAACCCCGAGGTATATCAGCAGTTTCTGCGCGCCACCGGCGTAAAGCTCAAAGAAGGTTTCGGTCAGACCGAAACCACGCCCATCCTGCTCACGCCCAAGTGGATGGACCCCAAGGTCGGCTCCATGGGCAAGCCCTCTCCGCACTACAACATCCGTCTGCTGGATGATGCCGGCAACGATGTGGAAGACGGAGATGAAGGAGAGATCTGCATTGATCTGTCCAAGGGACATCCTGCCGGACTGTTCATGGGTTACTATCGCGATGCAGACCGTACCGCCGAAGCCTTTGCAGGCGGCGTGTATCATACGGGCGATATGGCATGGCGCGACGAAGAAGGCTTTTATTGGTTCATCGGACGTGCAGATGATGTCATCAAGTCCTCCGGCTACCGCATCGGTCCGTTCGAGGTGGAAAGCGCCCTTATAGAGCATCCCGCCGTTCTGGAATGCGCCATTACCGGCGTACCAGATTCCGATCGCGGACAGGTAGTCAAGGCGACCATCATGCTCGCAAAGGGCTACACACCCTCCGACACCCTCAAAAAGGAACTGCAGAACCACGTCAAGCGCGCTACCGCACCGTATAAGTACCCGCGCATCATCGAGTTTGTCGATGAACTGCCCAAGACCTTCTCGGGCAAGATTCAGCGCAAGAAACTGCGTGATGCCAATAAGCAGAAGTGACACCATAATTCGTTATTTATAAAAAGGGACTGTCGCAGAATTTTACTTCCGCAACAGCCCCTTTTCTATTTGTGCTTCAGCTTCCCTTGAGATCAGTCGATGTTTTCAAAGAAGTCATTCTTCTCAACATCCTCGCCCACCGTAGTAAATGCCAGACCATACTTGCGGTTGTCATATTTCACGCCATGCACTTCCATGGTGTAATAGTTCTGCTGAGAAACGTGTTTGCTGTAGCCAATCGTAGCGATCTGAGTCATGCTCAAACCGTTGATGCCGGCTTCAGGATCATCATAAACATCCATCAGCAAAGCATTATCCTCATAGAGATGAATGTAGAGCTTCTTGGGTGTCCATGTGCCGTACTGCTCCGCGCTCTGCGTGCTGATCGCCGGATCGCCGGCCTTAGTCACAGCACTTTGCACTGCAGCACAGGTTACCTTATGCTGATTATGACCGTACTCGCCGTTTACATCGTGCGTCACGATCACCTCAGGCTGATATTTGCGAATAATATCGACCAGTGCATTTTCGGTAGTCTCCATGCCCCACAGATTAACAGTTTCCTGATAATCGTTAATGCGCTTATCCACAAAGCCTACAAAAATCGGATGGTACTTTAATCCGCAGCTCCACAGACCATCAAGCGCTTCAGCATAACGGTTGCGGCTACAGTTCGCCATATAAACCACTGCAACGGTTTTTCCCTGTGCGATGTAATAAGGAATCGTACCGCCAAAGAACAGCAGCTCATCATCCTGATGGGTGGAAACCACCAGCAGATCCACCTTTTCGGGCAGTTCTTCCCACTGCTGCACCGTATCGGCTACCTTGTCCATCTCGTACACGCGCAGCTCACACAATTCCCTGTCATCATCCGTAGTAGTAATGACGATCTCGCGAGTATTGCCCAGTAGCTCATAATAGAAGTGGATCATATCCGAATCATTCGTTTCATTGATCGTTTCGATTGCGTTTCCATCCGCATCAAGCTGCGTGATGGTCACGTTATCCGGCGCGGTGACCCAGCAGAGCAACAACCCTTCAGGAATCCGATCAGCAGGCAGAGTTACAGTAATGCTGTCGTCTTCGCCATCGAGCACGATTCCATTCTTGTAATTGCGATCAGTCAGTTTTTTGACTTTGCCGGTCGTAGCATAAATCTTGCAATCGTCGGTCATATGTACTTCTTCGGTATATTGGGTCCCGGCACCATACATATACACATAAAAGAAGGTTTCCGACACCACAGCTGTCTCGTTGGCGCTGCTCACGCGAACGATCAGCTTCTTTTCACCGGGATCGACCTCATTGAAGCTCAGTTTCTTCGCCAGATTGGATAGATCATATTCATATACGTTATCCTCGCGCTTGAAACTCTCTGCAGCCGAACGATCCACCGTCAGAGTACGCAGATTATATATCTCCACAACTACTTCAACAAGCGGAATATTGCTGACAACGACACCATTCACCTTGTAATCATTTTGATACTGCAAAATTCCCGGAGCCGTCAATCCTGAAAATGATGCTTCAAGCGGATCTTCTACGATCATTTCAGCATCATCCACAACAACGTGAACTTCCATCAGTTCTTTGAGAACATATCCATTCTCCCCATTATAATCGATCTGCCACCAATCACCGCTTTCGCCAATGATCTGACAGCCTTCTCCCTTATTCAGCCTGCCCAATTTGCGAGAATCGGTATTTGGCTGCATACGCACATTGACCATTGCATCTATCGCAACGAAAGCATACTTGACTTCAACCGTCTTGTAGTATGCAGCAGTCGGATAATCCGCAGCCATTGCCTGCGGCGCGAATACCGACAGCGTCAGCAGCACTGCCAGCAGCATCGCTATCCATCCGGTCTTTCGGCTCCAATTCATTCAAACACCTCATTTGTAGGATTATTGTTCAGTTACAATTCTATCATATCTTGACCTTCTTTTCAATACCGTACAGTCAGGCATTTCTGCGCATTTAACTGCAGCATCGACGCAAGCAGCGTGGAATCAGACATACCGCGCACGCATAGGCTTTCCTTTGGGAGGTATGCATATCATGAAGTTAAAACGCATCCGCAGGCATACTTGCCGCCGCAGCCGATTTCCTCACGCTGCGGTGCTGCTTTTGTGCGCACTGAGCATATGCCTTGTACTGCTTCCAATGCCCTCTGTTCCGCGTCCGCTTCAACTTTTTCCTCAAAACACCGAAGCAACCATTTCGGTATACATCAGCGATGAACAGACGATCCGCCAGCTTTCGCTCGATGCCTATCTCATGTGCGTAGTTGCCGCTGAAATGCCTTCTTCCTTTCACATCGAAGCGCTGCGCGCGCAGGCAGTTGCTTCACGCAGCTATACCTGCTTTCGAATGCGCCAAAACGGCGGCAACGGATGTGCATCTCATCCTCAGGCGGATGTCTGCACCGATCACACCTGCTGTCAGGCATATCTATCCGGTGATTCGGAAATCGACACGCTCATTCTGCAGGCAGTTATGGACACCTCCGGCGAAATACTGACCTATGAGGGAAGCGTCATCAATGCGCTGTATCATGCCTGCAGCGGCGGCTTTACGGAAAATTCCGAATCGGTGTTTTCCACAGCCCTGCCCTATCTGCGCAGCGTAGAAAGTCCTAACGAAGAAAGTTACCCACAATATGCGGCGCAGCTTGAGTTTTCCACAAGTGACCTTGCTCGACTTCTCCCCATCGACCAAGGCACACCTCTTCGTGAACAATTCCGCTGCACTTTATCTGCTACGGGCAGAATCGAATCGATATCGGTAAACGGCAAGATCTTCAGCGGTGTTGAGTTTCGGAAGCTTCTGAATCTTCCCTCTACCCGATTCACCCTTTCCTTTTCCGACGCCTGCATGACGGTTTTCACCGCCGGATACGGACACGGCGTAGGCATGAGCCAGACCGGCGCAGATGCTATGGCGCAACGCGGCGCAGACTACCGGGAAATTCTAAAATGGTATTATACGGACTGCGCGATTTCAAAGATCGAATAACCTATTCTTTTCATGCAGAAGCGGCATATCCGATCATTACACGGATATGCCGCTGAAATACTATAGTCTCTCCAATTCAGGCAAAGGCAGCAGATCTTCCTGATCCAGCAGGTATTTAAGCGCCTTTTCAAGCTGCACGCCTGCACGCACCTCGGTTTGAAGATGCCATGTCTCTTCAATGACCTTTTCCAAGAAAGCCGTTGCCCTGCACATTGCAATGCCCGGCTGCTCACCTTTGGTCAGATATCCGGTCAGCACCGATGCAAACAAATCGCCGGTGCCCGGATAATGTTCAGGAATACGCCGATATATGCATCGAAATATTTCTCCCGTTTCACGCACATAACACACGTTGGCGTGATTTCCGTCCTCCATCGTAACGCTGGTGATAATGGTCACCTTTGCCCCAAATCCGGTAAGCATCGGATAAAGCGCTTCCATGCTCACTGCGCCCTTGGGATACGGCAGATTCAGCATCAGCGCCGCCTCGGTGAGATTCGGCGTAATGAGGTCTGCTTCATTGCACAGCGAACGCATATACGCCGGCATATCGCGCGGAATGGCGGAATACAGTTCCCCCTCATCACCCATCACCGGATCGACGATCACCATCGTATCGTGCTCCGATCGCTGCCATCGGATGAGTGCGCGCACCGTCTCCTCCTGCTCTACGCTGGCAAGGTATCCGCTGTAGATGGCATCCAGCTTCAGACCGAGTCTGTGCCAGTGCGCGAGACATTCCGGCAGAAAATCAGTCAGATCTCTGCTCGCCATATCCGTATAGCCGCCGGTATGCGTGCTGAGCACCGCAGTAGGCAGCGGAATGGGCTGAATACCCATCGCCGCAAGCGTCGGGATGACCACTGTCAGTGCACAGCGTCCCACGCAGCTTAAATCATGCACGGCGGCAACCAGCGGAGCCGCGCCATGTTCCATGCTGTTCATGTTCAGTTCCTTCTTTACCATTTTCCCTGTCCAAATTTCCATTATTTGTCAAACTGACGCACAAATTCCTTCATGCGGCGCATTGCCTCGATCACCTTATCGGTTGCCGTGGCATAGGAACAGCGCACAAAGCCCTCGCCCGATTCGCCAAACGCCGTACCGGGAACGACCGCCACCTTCTGCTCCTGCAAAAGTCTTTCCGCAAACTCCTGCGATGTCAAACCGGTCCTGCGAATACACGGAAAGGTATAGAATGCGCCTTTCGGCTCAAAGCAGTTCAAGCCCATCTCCTTATATGCCTCCAGCATGATGCGGCGGCGGCGGTCATAGGTGCGGCGCATCTGCTGCACCACGGCGTAATTGGTATCCATGCCCGACTTGAGCGCCTCTACCGCCGCATACTGACTGGCTGTAGGCGCACACATGATGGCATACTGATGCACTTTGAGCATGGTTTCGATGATCTCCTTCGGACCGCAGGCATAGCCCAGACGCCAGCCGGTCATGGCAAATGCCTTGGAGAAACCGTTGAGTGTTATGGTGCGCTCCCACATTCCGTCGATCGACGCAAACGAAATATGCCTATGTCCGTTATAGGTCAGTTCGGCATAAATTTCATCCGAAATGACGAAAATATCGGTATTCCTCAGCACCTCGGCAATGGCTTCAAGATGCGCTCTCTCCATTACCGCGCCGGTGGGATTGTTCGGATACGGCAGTATGAGCGCCTTCGTGCGAGGCGTGATCGCCGATCTGAGCGCCTGAGGCGTAAGACGAAACTCATCCTCCTCGCGCGTAATCACGGGCACCGGTGTACCGCCCGCGAAGATCACACCCGGGCTGTAAGAAACATAGCTCGGATCGGGCAGCAGCACCTCATCGCCCGCTTCAAGTATAGTTCTCAGCGCCACATCAATGCCCTCGCTGGCACCGATGGTCACGAAAATTTCCTTCTTCGGATCATATTTTACCGCAAAGCGGCTCTCCATATATTCGGAGATCTGCTCGCGCAGTTCCATAAGACCTGCATTGCCGGTATAGTGCGTGCGTCCGCAGCGCACGGAATAGATGGCGGCATCGTTGATGGTCCACGGGGTATCAAAATCCGGTTCACCGACGCCCAGCGAAATGGCATCCTTCATCTCGCTCACGATATCGAAAAACTTTCTGATGCCCGACGGCGGTACGGCTTTTACTCTTTGACAGAGCAGCTTGTCATAATTCATCACGGCGAGATCACCAGCCTGTCATCCTCGCGGCGTCCTTCACAGATTACGCCTTCGATCTTGTATTTCTTGAGCACAAAATGGGTCGAAGTAGAGATGACGTTTTCAATGGTGGACAGCTTTTCCGCCACAAACAGCGCCAACTTCTTGATGGAAGTCGCTTTGACCATCACCATCAAGTCGTACGCACCCGACATCAGATAGACCGAGCTGACCTCCTCAAAGCGGTATATCTGCTCTGCGATCGGATCAAATCCGGTCTCGCGCTGCGGTGTGACGCGCACTTCGATCAGCGCCTCCACCAGCTCATTTTCGACCTTGTCCCAGTTAATCATCGCCGGATATTTGAGGATAATGTTCTGCTGCTCCAGATCACGAATCACCTCCGCTGCCTTCTGCTCACTGCAGCCGGTCATCACAGCGATCTGCTCAATGGGCGTACGAGCATCCTCAAAGAGGATCTCCAATATGGACAGCTCCAGATCACGAATCATTCCCATGACCTCCTTAAAAGCGATTTATCCCCTTGTCCGACGGGACAATAGTTCATATAATGCGATTTATTATACACTAATGCCGCCAAGCGGTCAACGAAAAAATTTATGCGGTGTTTTCCGTAAAATGTCATCTGAGTCTCATAATCCGTCATCGGTTTTCCTGATGTTAAAATTAAATGTTGCTTTTTATTCCGACCTCACTTATAATAGATTCAGCGGAATTTTTACTTCTAATCCAACCTATTTGGAGGCGAAAAAATGCTGAATCACTATCTATCCATCGTGAAAGCACAGGATTCTTCCGTTGACAGTATACTGAGAAATCAGTGTCTTGATCTCGACTCTCCGCAGTACGGCATCTGTGAACATCATGCTCTGGGCTACATCTCTGCCGAACAGGGTATAGGTATTGCTGCCACCCTCGTCAGCGCCTATTATACGCCCGAATCCGCCTATTACCGAAACGACCTTCTGCTTGAGCGCACGCTGCCCGCGCTGCGCCACACGCTCTCTCTACAGCACGACGACGGCACCATCGACCTGCCGCAGACCAACTTCCACTGCGCTTCTACTGTAGCATTCACCTTCTTCCATCTCGGGCCGGCATATCAGCTGCTCAAGCGCTTCACGCAGCATACCGATCTGGAAGAACAGGTGGATCAGCTGCTACACATTTACTGTGACAATTCCGCAAACGGCATGATTAACTGCGGCTTCCATACGCCCAATCACCGCTGGGTGCTGTGCAGTGCGCTGTCCTACTGCTATACGCTGCTGGGCAGAGAGGATTGCCTTGAACACATCCACCGCTTCCTCAACGAAGGCATGGACTGCGACGAGGAAGGCGAATACACCGAGCGCTCTGCCGGAACCTACAACATCATCTGTGATGCGGCGCTGACCAACATGGCAGAGGAGCTGAATATGCCCGAACTGTACGATCATGTAGCACGCAATCTGCGCATGGTCATGAAGTACATCGAACCGGACAACACCGTAAACACGCTCAATTCCACCCGTCAGGACGTAGGAACCTCGCCGAGCTATCTGTGCTACTACAGCAACTTCCTCAACATGGCGCTCATCACCGGCGATGAGGAATTCGCCTATTTTGCCGACAAGATGCTGTTGGAGCGCGACGCGCTGATACTGACCGGTCAGCCTTTCAACACGCCTTACGTCATGCCCAGCCGCTTCCTGCTCCGTCCCGAGCTCATGGAGCACATGGCGCAGATCAAGACGCGCAAACCCGTACTTGAATACGACAAGTATTTTATAGAAAGCGGCATCGTGCGCTGGCGCAAGAGCGATCTGGCAGTAACCCTCATCAAGAATCGCCCGATCTTTGCCAAGCTGCAGTGGGGCAAGCATACCGTTCATCTGCGCCTTGCCGGCTGCTTCTTCGCCCGCGGTCAGTTTGCCGCGCAGGAGCTGATCCCCATCGAAGGCGGCTATCGACTGACCTTCCATGACCGCTGGGGATACAAGCGTCCGCTGAGCGAAAAGCCTGCAACATGGAAATGGCGCGAAATGGATCACTCCAAACGCGAACAGGTCGCCATGCAGGACTATGACCTGTGCGTAGATGTGCTGTTTGTGAACGATCGCCGCATAGAGCTGACCGTCTCCGCCTCCGGCTGTGACCGCGTACCCACCAAGTTTGAGATCCTGCTGCAGGAAAAAGGACGCTACATCCGCAGCGAAATGGAAATCCGTATGCGCGGCGGCGATTACCTGTATCAAAAGGGCGGCAAGGCAGAATACCGCTTTGATGACAACCGCGCCGTTTATATTGAGGGCGGCTTCTTCGAGCATCACTATGCCGAGCATATGCGCGGCACACTGCCAGTCAACGACAGCGCCGCCTTCGTCGCCATGACCGCCTATTCTCCGTTCAAAGAAACAGTTGCATTTGAGTTCGAGTAACTTACCCTTCTCCAAAGTACAAAGCAGAGCCGCTGCCTCCCATTGCCGGGAGCGCAGCGGCTCTAATGTATGTCAGGATTATTCGATTACCAGAAGAATACAAACTGGGTAAACACCCACTGCTCATCGATCAGCTCACGAACAAATTCAAATACATCCGGTACAATGCCATTTTCACCTTCACCATAGTAATGAACCGTTACGTTGTAGACGATCTTTGCTTCCTCGCACAGCACTTCCTCATATTCCACATAGGAAATATTTTCATCGATGCCGCGTCCGCCGCCTACGGTGGTAAAAAGCATTCCGTCCAGCACGGTATACATTCCGAAATCAAACATCCCGGTGATGATCTCATCGCTGAACATGGTCTTGAGCAGGCTGATCACCACATCATAGCTGCACAAAGATTCGTCCGCCACGCGGTAACCACTGCCATCGGCAAGCATCAGTCCGGTATCCACATCCAGAGGACTTATGGTAAACCAAGAATATACCTCCAGCGCCGCAACGATGATATCCTCGGGCGTTTCCACATAATCTTCGGCATAATCACCCGGAAGCGCTCTATACTGATTTTCTTCAGACAATCCGTAATCCGAAATCCCCTCAACCGCCGCTTCCTGTGCAAAAGCACCCGAAACCATCAGCAGTCCTATGAGCATCCACGCCATCGCTCTGCGTATCACCTGAGCAACTCCTTTGCAATCGTAATTTCAACTCATTATACCAAATGGATTGTTAAACTGCAACCTTTCTTTCAACGCTTCCCCATGCCTGCATGGTTTCTTTTACGTTGCGCATACAAATTTTACAACTGCCGGATAAAAACAGCTTGATATTTCCAAACAAAGTGAGTATAATGATAGTGTTCATGTTATGCGCCTGTAGCTCAGAGGATAGAGTGTTCGACTCCGACTCGAAAGACCGTGGGTTCGAATCCCGCCAGGCGCGCTTAAAAAGTCCCCCGGGACTGCCTTAAACAAGCGGTCTCGGGGGACTTTTTCTATTTAGCTTCTGTAAATTTAACTTCTATTAGATCCCTCGCTTGATCGGAATCATTGAAACAATGATATACTGCTCTGCTTTTTCGTCGTTCGCTGACTGCTGATATACTTCGCAATATCATCTATCAGCGTACTCTGCCATTCATCGTTCGATCTGCGCCACTGAAAGCCGACCTGCGTCATATGTGAATAGATACTGTTGTTGAAATCATCGGGCATTCTTTCAAAGTTTTCAGGGATCTGGGAAAGCATATTCTGCCACATGACCTCATCGACGATATACAGCGGATGCTCGCCCATCTCATTTTCCTGCGCCTTCGCACCAATTACATACCGTCTGGTTTCATAGGTCTGCTCCTGATCGATAAAAGAAAGTGTCAGAATTTCCATCGATTCAATACGATAGCCGAGCGTTTTATCCTCCTTGAGTTTTCCTTCCAGATCTCTCACAAAGGAGCGCGCCTCCATCAGATCGACCTCAACAAAGGAATCGTTCTCCGTCGGCTCCTCCGTCTCCTCATCGCTGTATGTCTGCTGCGCAGTCTCTGCAATGGCTCGCTCTGCATAAAAGCTTATGCTCTCCTCCTGCGCGGGCTTTGGAAGATATATATCCACCATATTATACGGCACGATAAATGCGATAAGCGGATTGCCCATCGTTTGAATGTACAGCCATTTTTCCAGACGGATATCCAGACATTGAACCAGCCGCCCATCATTGATGAGCTTATAGCCGTTAAGCCTCTCCTGCGAATAATCTTCGGCAAGCCGGAAGGTCGGTGCCTGCGCCTGCTGGGTGATCTGCAGCTGAAGCGCAGCAAGCTGCGCCTCCTGCTGCGCCATATCAGCATTTTGCTGAATACCTACCACGCTAATCATGACACTCATCACAACGCCCACAACGATATCTATTACCCGCGCGATTCCGTCGGCAATTTCCTTGATCCGGGCAATATTGATCTTTTGTACCTGTCCCCGGATCCTTGCTGCCTGCTCTACAAGCTTTCCTGTCCCCTTTTTGATCTGCTCTTCGCCCTTTGCAATCTGTTCCTTGAGTTCATTTCCGCCGTCCACGCTGCACCGCCCCTTCTGATAAGTATATATCACCATTATATTGAATCTGCGCGCAACATTCAACGCCTATAGAAATATTTCATCAAAATTTGAGTATTTTATATCGATCTCGATCATAAGCAGCAAAAAGCGGATGCACCATCCTTCCGGGCGATGCATCCGCTATCTATTTTATGTGCCGCTGACGATCACAGGTCATTCGAATTCAGTCGATCGATCTCCTGATATACCTCTACCTGACGCTCGTAGAAATGCAGCCCCTTAGCGTGCTTGTGATAGCCTTCACAGCCATACTGCGAAATAAAGTGCGCCGCATCGGAGGAAGCGGTCAGCTCAGTGACCAGGATCAGCATTTCCTCACCGTCGCCAAATACCGTTTCAACGAACTTGATGAGGTTGTCAAGCTGCTTTCCGACCGTCTTTGCATCCTTTTTAAGATCGGCAGTCTGCTTATCGAAATGCTTCTTGACCAGTTCAAACGCCGCCGGAATATCGCTCTTGTTCTTCATGTCGGAAATCAGCGTTTCCGTGCAGTAATTCATGAAGGCGATCATGTCGTAGCATACGCGCTCATCCTGATGAGACATCATGCCGCTGGCGCGCTGCTTCTTGAGCTTCTCGCCGATCGCAGTTGCGGCGCGATTCATCAATCCGGGCATATGATCGGTACGCTTTGCCGACTGCTTGCGCAGTTCTTTAAGCTCCTTGAGCAGATTTTCCAGCATCGTGCGACGATACATCACAGGGCTTAGCGTGCTGAGCTGACCATCGATGAGCAGGCTGATGAGCGAAATGCGCTCGTCAAACTTAGCAGCAGCGGCACGCTTTTTGATCGCTTCGGATGCCTTGCCGTTCAGGATATCGCCCACTGCGTAATCGCTCTCATACTTTTTCCACAGATCGTAATAAGACGCAAACTGACGGGCGATCTTGGCATTCTGCAGATACTGACGGGTGAGCGTTTCATCCACTTTAATGGAGTGCTGCTCATAGAGATGGATCATATCCGACAGATCCACCCAACCACGCGGCGTGACAAACGATTTGCCGTCCACGGTGGATTCCACCTGATAGAAGTCGCCCTTGCGGATTTCCAGATAGCTGCTGACCGCCGGATGCACCTTGTTATTGAGCGCCCATTTGCGCCATGCATCGTAATCGGCTTCCACGTCGATTCGCTTGAGGCGGTCCCATGTTACCATGTCGAATTCACGCACCGAGTTATTGTACTCGGGCGGGTTGCCTGCCGTGACCACGATCCAGCCCTCCGGCACCTTGTGCTGACCGAACACCTTGTACTGCAGAAACTGCAGCATGGCAGGTGCCAGCGTTTCGCTCACGCAGTTGATCTCATCGAGGAACAGAATGCCTTCTTCTACACCGCTGTTTGCCATGCGGTCATACACTGCAGCAATGATCTCGCTCATGGTGTATTCCGAAACGCGGAAGGTCTCACCGTTATATACCTTTTCCTTGATAAACGGCAGACCCAGCGCGCTCTGACGGGTATGATGCGTCATCGAATAGCTGACCAGCGGGATTCCCAGCTCCTGTGCAATCTGCTCCATGATCGCCGTTTTGCCAATGCCGGGCGCACCGACCAGAAATACCGGACGCTGACGCTGCTGAGGGATCATCAGCCGACCGTATTCATCGCGCGTACGATAGGCAATGATGCTGTTTTTGACCTGTTCCTTTGCCTGCTGAATATTCATAGCTATATGTATATCCTTTCATAAAATCCGACAATTTTTTTCGACGCGTATCCGGCAGTTTAAGTTCCATCATTTGCCGGATACGCATTTCATGATTTAGTGTGCCTTACAGCGTCCACTCGTCATCCTCATCTCCGTCCGAGGCGGGCATCATTTCCCGGCTCAGCTCCAACAGATATGCCGTGACCTCAACCTTAGACGCATCGGTAGATACCTTAATCATATCCGACAGGTTGTCTGCCGAGATCAGACCGCATTCCACCCATTCGCGAACCTGACTGACATCGCCGCTACGGATGGCATCCTCCGCCTTTCCTTCAGGATGCAGATAGTAGTCCAGCTTCTGAACCGACTGATTCCACAATCTCTTTTCGTGATCGGTCATTTCATCAATGTCATGCTTGATTTCCACAGATACACGCGTTACCTTGCCGCTGCCCGAAATGGAGCCATGACGAGACCAGTAATCGACTTCGGCAATGATATAGTCCGAATGAACGCAGGTATCCTGCTCATAGGCGTAGATGTCCCAGCCCAGTCCCTGCAGGATGCCTGATTCGATATGGCAACCCATATAGCGTTTTTCAGCATCCTTGATCGAAATCATGCACAGCGGCTGCCATACCTGCTTGACCGGCTGAGGAATTTCGTCCTGCGAGAAATACTTGCGCCATGCGCTTCTGGCAATTGGATCAAGCTGAGCGAGATCCACCACGCCGATGAGTGCATCCTTGCGGATGGAGATTTCCTCGCCATTTATGTCGCAGCACTTATCACCCTGCACGCAGAAGGCAGTCTTGAGAGTATCCGCCTTGTCAAACACGCCCCACAGCACACCGTGCGCCATTCTGAGCGAAATCTGGCTTGCCATGAACATCTCTGCCCACTTGTCCTTCTTCATGGAGGTGCCCTGATAATACATCTCCTTGACCTTATTGAGATAAATGGTGCTCATAGTCTTGATCTGGTCGCGGATGCGCTTGAACTCTGCCTGCGCAGCACCTGCCTTTTCGACATCGTCGCTCTTGCCGGTCTTGGGCAGCGTGCGCACAATCTTATTCTTGGACAAATCGACGAAGGTGAAGGTCAGGTCGGTCAGCAGCTCAGCGCGGATCCGGCGCGGACCATAATCGAGCACAATGCCGTTGTTCTCATCCAGACCCAGGTCGACATTTCCGAGCAGCTCGGCGCGTAGTTCTTCCTCACTGACGCCGCGAGCCTCCGCCGCCCAGTCAAGGTGCTTCACCTTATCCAGATACATCAGCACATCCTTATCTTCGTTTGCACCCAGTTTTCCTTGGATGCCCTTCATCAGGCACCAGCGTTCATCGCTCACGCCGAAGGACGCGTGCTTGCGCTCCAGATCGCGCAGCGTTGCCATCATGCCCTTTGCCGCATCCACGTCGCACAGCTTGATGGCGGCAACCTGCGCTAGCTGCACATCGACATACGGTGCGCCGTCCGTCATAGAGAACAGGTCTGCAACCGTCTTTCTGAGCTGATCGCGGTCGATCAAAGAAAGAAGCTGCATTTCCTTCGAGCCGATGGTCTGCCACATTGCCTTCGTGCATTTATACGTTGCATCCTTCTTGTCCGGATATTTCTCATCCAGTGTAATCGTTCTTCCGGTCAGCGAGGCAAGCAGCAGCATAAACGCCTCCTTAGAAACCGGGTTGCCGCTTGCGGAGTAGGTCAGATTGATCTTTTTCTTTCTGTCGGTAAGCAGCGTTTTTACCAGCAGCTTGAGCGCATCCTTCGCCAATCCCTTGAGCTTAATGCCTTCAATCGCTTCCTCGCTCACCGGCGTATCATCGTTGATCGGGCTGACCGTGCCGAAAATCTCAGCCAGCATATCCATCTCTCCGCTGCGCCCGTTCATCATTGCGGTATATTCATCGAGTGTTGTGCGTCCGACCACGAAATACGCATATCCCGTCGTATGCAAATGAGCATCGTCTTTGGTATTGATCTTCTTCAGATCGGTAAATACGATCTTTGCCGCCGTCTCGGCATCCGGTCTGGGCAGAGAATCAAATTGCTTCTTCTTGACCCATCCATAACAGAAACTGAGACGATTCAATCCGCGTGCTACCGCCACTGCCGACAAATTGATGACTTCCACATCCGCAGGAATCTTTCCGCCGGTAAAGATGTTCGGATCAAAGTCCGCGCTGGCATCGATGGTGTAGGTCTTGCCGTCTGCAGACATGGTGCGGTCAAGCTCCGGCCACAGATCCTTCTTTGCCAGCAGCTCCTTTTCGGTGATGGTGGGAATACCCATCGTTTTTGCCTTCTCCATTTTGGCAGAAGTCGCTTTCTTGGACACATTGTTTTGAATGAGGAGGAGATCGACCTTTGCTGTCATACTGGCGGCAAGCTTCATGCCGCGCTTACCGAGGAATTGCTCCAGTTCAGCCTTGTTCGCAAAGCAGGTCTGTCCATTTCCCCAGCTGGTGCCGCGATTCCAACTGCCAAAGTCAACATCCGATGCAAAGGTCAGTCCGCCTTTGCCTGCATCGGCATCCCGCAAACGCTGCGCGCGTGCATCATCGCCGGATTTTGCCTTCGCCTTGGACTTTTCCTTCTGCGCCGCAGAGAAATTTGCATCGCTGTAGGTATTCAGCTCCGCGACCATCTGCTCATCCTTTTCAAATGCCTTCAAAAGCATTTCCATCTTGTCGGTGGCGATCAGCTTTTCACGCATCATCAGCCGTACAAGCCCGGGATAGCTTGCCGCCTCGTCAATCAGCTTGCTCTTGTTCTTCTTGATATATGCCAGATAGCCCGCGTGAAAATCATCGCCGATAGCAGCCCCGCGCATTACGCCCTCGGCATAGCCGATGGCAGCGCGCTTTCTGACGGCAGCAGGAATCTCATCGCAGGATATATGCAGCAGACACACGGCAGCTGTTTCAAACGCCTTCAGCATTTCCCAGACTGCGCCTGCGCGGTTCCGGAAATACGCGCGCTGTTCAAAGTCCACCTTGCCGCCGATTTCCACATATCGGAGATTTTTACTGCCTTCGGGCGTTCCCCACATTCCCCAGCTGAGTTCTTTCACACTGGCAGGAATATAGACCTCCTCTGCGCCGCCTGCCTGAGCAAAAGCAGCGCATTCCAGCGCGGTCATCCCTTCGGGGAATTCAAACTTTTTAATCAGCTTGCAGTCGGTAAACGATCTTTCATAAACCGCTTTAATACTCTTGGGAAAGGTGATTTCCTTGAGCTTTTTGCAGCCTTCAAAAGCGCCTCGATAAATTTTTTCCACGCCTTCCTTGAGTGTAACGCTCGTCAGCGATTCACAGCCATTAAACGTGCTGTAGTTAATCTCCTTTACGCCGATCACAACTTCCTGGATCTTCTTACAGCCTGCAAACGCACTGCCGCCGATCTTCTGAAGGCTTGCAGGAAACTCAATTTTACTGAGCTTGGCGCATTTTTCAAATACGTTTGCTCCGATCTCGATCAGCCCTTCGCTGAGCACCACTTCGGAAAGCATTTTGCATTCATAGAATGCAGCTTCTCCGATCACGCTCACGCTGCCGCCGATGACTACTTTTTTAAGCACATTACAGCCCATAAAGCAGCGCGCTGCGATAATCGTCACATCGTCGGGAATCACGCACTTGATCGTGTTGTCGGGAACCTTATACAGAATGCTCGTGCCTTTTAAATACCACAGACCATTCTTCTCTTCCATCATCTGCTTACAGCCGTCAAAAGCCGCCACGCCGATATTCTCGCCGTTTTCAGGCAGCTCAATATTCTCAAGCGCAGCACAATTCTGAAACGCCCAGCCGCCGATACTCTGGATTCCTTCGGAATTTTCTACGCTTTTGAGCTTCGTGCAGTCTCTAAATGCGCTTGACTCAATTACCGATATGCCTTTGTGCAGCACTACGCGCTCCAGTGCGCTGCAGCCGGAAAATACGCTCGTATTGATTCCTCTGATCTTTTGCGGAATCACGATTTCCTCTAAGGCAGTGCAGTTTTCAAATGCGCTCATGCCGATGGCTGCCAGACTGTCCGGCAGGTTGATGCGCTTGAGCTTCGTACATCCGCTGAACGCCCGTGCTGCAATTTCCGTCACTCCGTCGGGCAGAATAATCTCCTCGATATTCGTGCAGTTTGCAAATGCACTTCTGGCGATATACGTTATTCCCGGCGTTACATCCACAACCGTTTCATATGGCTCCTGCGTATAGCTCTTCAATGTTCTGCCTTCAAATTCAAATGCCATGAATCTTTTCTCCCATCCTAATTGTATTTTACAGACTCAGATCGTCCTCATCCTCCGCCATACCCCACTCGCGCGACAGATTGATAAGATATGCCGATATCTCTACCGCACCTTCATCGGCTGCGCGGGCAATCATGCTTTGAATGTTGTCCCGGATAATCAAGCCGCGTTTTATCATGCCGCGCACCTGCTCGATATCCCTTTCGGCAATTGCCGCTTCCGCCTTCGCAAAGGGATTGAGCAGGTTGTCCATCTGCAGAATGTCAGTGCTGTATTTGCGCTTGTTGGCATAGATGGTCTCGTCGATCAAAACTTCCTCTACAGGATATTCGCCCCAGTAATCATAGCCGTGAACAGTCATGACCTTTACGGTATCGTTGCCGCCGGTGACGGTGCCTTCCTCCTCAACGCCGTTCATGCCGTGCAGCAGCTTGCCGACATTGACCATGCAGCCTTCATAGCGGCTTATCAGTGTGTTTGCATCCGGCAGGCGCACCGGAATATCCAGCTGCTCAATGGGCTGAGCGATCATGGAGAAAACTTCCTTCCACGCCTTGATCTCCGCCCATTCACAATCTACGGGATGCAGCACGCTGACACACACATTTTCTTCGAGTTCCACCGCTTCGCCGTCCGAATCTACCGTCTCCATGCTTTCATTCAGGCGGAAGCTGAATCGATATGCGCCGTCCTTATCGTATGCGCCCCACACAACGCCCTTTGCCAGCGCTGCATAGATGGGATTGGAGCAGTTTTCCTCCTGCCATGCATCTACCGAATACATATTCCCATTGATAAAAATATCTTTGAGCATCTTTATACGGCTCTTAACCACGGTAGCGAGCTGCTTCTTCCACGCGGCAAATGCTTCACCGTCGTTTGGTTCGCCTTTCTTCGGGAAGGATTTTATAACCTTTCCGGTCTTACGGTTATAAAGCTGCACGCTGGCATCGGGATTGAGCGATGCTTCAATCTCGGCATCGCCTGCGCGGAACACGCGCACGCCCTTTTCATCAAATCCGAAATCGGCAAGCAGCTTGCTTCTAAGTGCGCTTTCGGTGGTGTGATGAATTTCGGCATATCGATCAAGGGCTTTCTTTTTATCCGCAAACACCAATGCCTCGCGGGTGGGTGAATACAGCACCCAGTTCGGAAACGCCGAATATAACGATTTTCCCTCTTTCCTCCACTCGCTCCATTCGTTCCACTTGAGGTGCATAAAAGTCAGCTTTGCAATCAGCTTTTCATCGCCGTATATGCACATCAGCGCAACCAGCGCGATATTCTTTCTATACATCTGCTCATCGGCAATCTGATGAAGTGCACGCCCAAATGCGTCCGCATCAAACGCCTCAACCAGTTCGATAATCTCTCTGCAGCCTTCCTCCGCAATGGGAGAGATTTTTTGAATATCCGCCTGGGCCGCCTTTACCAGCAGTGCAAACATATCATCGGAAACCGGCGTGCCATCCGCATAAATAATGCCATCCGGAATCTGCTTATTGGCACGCAAGTCGCGACCTGCCTTTCGGATGGTGGCAAGCGTTTCATTCCTGAATGCGGCGGCAATGCGCTCGGGCAGAGAAGCCTCCATCGGATGCTGCGCAGCGGCAGGCGTATCGTTCGCTTCACTGAGCTTATTCTGAATGACCGCATTCGCTTGAAGCGCTTCGATGTTCTTTATCGCTTTTTTCTTTTCCAGCACAGCGATAAACTCGCGAATATCATCGGCACTCAGTTTTTCGGCATGGTCGGTATAAAAGCTCACTGCGCTGTCAAACGCCTTTTTCTTGAGTACTGTAATTTCCGCACAGATCGCCTTGCAGACGGCGCTCAGATCGATCTTTCCGCCGCCCTGTCCCATGCCTTTGCTGATTTCCTCGACAGTCTGCTTACCCTTTTGATGTATGATAAGCTGTGCAATTACCTTAGGCTTAAAGAAGCGCATCAATTCATGCAGTGCGCCATCCTTGCTCAATTCGCTGTCCACCTTGCCGTCAGGCACAAATTCATATGTATTTTCCCACAGAAAGATCCTCCGGATGCTTTCAGGCAAAATGTGCGATGGCAGCTTATCGCAGCCTTTCAGAGCACCCTTTCCGATCGAGGTTATGCCCTCGGAAATGCTTAATTTTTCAAGATTTAAGCAATTTTCAAATGCGGATGATCCGATCATCGTCACCGTAGAAGGAATGGTCACTTCCTGCAGTTGTCTGCATTCTGAAAATACCGATCTTTCAATGCGGTGCAGTCCTTCATTGAGCACCGCTTTTTTCAACTCCGAACAGAAGAGAAACGCCTGCTCACCGATCACGCATACACCTGCGGGCAGAAGTATTTCTTCCATACGGCATCCGGTGAAAGCATTTACGCCGATGCTCTTTAAGGTGTCAGGAAGGCGCACCTGCCGGATATTTCGGCAGTTCTTGACACTGAATGCCGCCCCGGCAATGTGCGTCACACCCTCGGGAATGACGATCTCGGTAATCTCCTCTTTGTTTTCTTCTGCCAGACCGAACGCAATGCGCCCATCCATCGAAAGCACGATACCGTTTTGCACCTTGGTGGGAATAGTCGCGCCTTCAAACGCATTTGCGCCTAAAGCGCATTCTTCATTGACAATGATCTCCTCCAGCGCTTCACAGCCCTCGAAAATGTTGAAGTTCAGATTCCTTACACCCGGCATTTCGAGGTGCCTGAGCTTTTTGCAGTTCTTGAAGGCTTGATACGAAATCATTCGAATGCTCTGGGGCAGCACAATTTTTTCTAATGAGCCGCAATTCTCAAACAGGCTCGATTCAATGCTCTCCATTCCTTCGGCAATCACAACTTCCCGAAGCGCCGTGCAGTCCTTAAGCGCATTCCAGTCCATCGCAAACACACTTGAAGGAATCGCAATTCGCTCAAGCGCAGTACAGCCCTGAAATGCGCCGCTGCTGACAGAACGCACGCCTTCGGGAATCTCAATTTCCTTGAGCGCGATGCAGCCTTCGAATATATGATTCGGAATGACCGTCAGCGTAGAGGGCAGCGTAACCTTTCTGAGCGCTGTACAGTGATTAAACAGTCTCTCTCTGAGTCTGCTTACGCCTTCGGGAATTTCGATCTCCTCCAACGCAGAGCATCCTCTGAACGCCCACGCATCAATAGCAATCAAGCCCTTGGGAAGAATCACCGTTTGAATCGCCGTGTTTCTTTCAAAACATCCGTGAGCAATGCCCTGCACGCTTTCGGGAATGACGATTTTTTTCTGATCGTCGGCAATTTCAAACACATCGCCCATATCCGTATACAGTCCTGATTTTTCAGGGTGCAGTATGCCGTTTGTGATATAATATCTTTTCATATCGGTACCTTTCTCAGCGCTCGATGATCTGACCCTTTTCAAGGATTATGCGAATCGCCCACGGGGGCACCTGCTTTTCAACATAGGTATCCTGCTCGATAAATACAAATGCCGTCTGATAGGGCGTCATCTTTGCCGGATAAGTGCCGTAGCCGTCGGTAAAGTACAACAGCCCCTTGAGATCGTGAAATGCCTTTTCCTGTCTGAGCTGCTCCACATATTCAAACACGGGTCTGAAATCGGTGCCGCCGAAGCCGTGCAGCTTCATGCGCTTGATGTATTCATCAAATTCCTCCTGCGAGTGAATAACGGCATCCTCCTGCACCTTCGCATCGCACTGTATGATATGCAGATTGAATTTTCTCGCAAAGGTTTCTTCCTGCTTTAAGATGTTATAGGTCTTTTGCAGAAATGCCTGCACCGTTTCGCCCTGCACCGAGCCGGAGGTATCGATAGCGATTACGAAATCGCGTATGCGCTTGTCCTCGCGATATTCAAGCGGCTCGATCAGCGGCATATCCTCATACATTTCCAATCCGTAGGTATAAAACACATAGTCAAACTCATCGGGCGAGATATGCATGACCTCGCAGCGGGTAGCGAATTTTCGAAGGAACGACGTGTAATCGCATTTTTCGCGGTTGAGTGCCTTGAGCGACTGCACAAATCCGCCTGCCATATCGCCCTTCTTCTTGGAGAAGGTTTCAAGGTCAGTCTGCATTCTCTCGGAGATGTCCTTCCACATCTGCTCAAGCTCTGGATCACGGTTGGCAATGCCGTTCTGTCCGCTGCCATCTCCATCGCCGTTTTCATCATCGGAGTCACCGTTTCCGTCCGATTCCTCCGCCAACTGACCAAGAATCTGGGAAAGCAATTCGCGAATATACCATACGTCATGCTCATCGATCGCAAACATCTTGCTCCAGCGCTCATAGCGGCGGTTTTCCTCCAGTATGCCGCTGTTTTGGAACCACGCATAGATTTTCTCGGCAGTCATCAGCGGTACCTTGCTTTTGATGGTCTTGAGCACCTCAGCGCGCGCCCATGCGATCTCATCCTTGAGATTGTTCAAATCTAGCTCCTGCACCATCGCTTCCACCGCAATGTCGCAAGATAGATCCCACATTTTCCGGTCAACGGCAAGACTTACGAACATATGCCGAAACAGGCAGTGCATCAGACAGTGCATATAAGCTCGCATGACCGAATTCTGCTTGCCCCGGTACTGGTCGAGTATCCATTTTGCATTATAGATCAGATGCCGTCCGTCGGTCGCCAAATTGACCTGATCGGTTTCAAACAGCTTTAGCTCAAACAGCGCACGATCCAGAAATCTGAGATTTACCAACAGCTGTCCCTTTGCGATCTGAATTACCTCTTTGGAAAGCTGGGTAAGTCTCCTCTTTTTTTCAAGTTCCCGTTCATCGGATGAGGTATTTTTTACTTCATTCATGGCTTATACCTTTCTCGTGCCTTCCAGCAGCACCGCCGTCCATTCGACCATGTTCTTTTCACTTAGTATCTCGATAAAGCTATGCACATTTTTATTGGTAACGATGGCATTTTCAAGCAGCACCTTCAAAAGCTTCATGTCATTTTCATCGACTGCAAACTGCATCGCCTTTTTAACCGTGCGGCGCAGATAAGCCGCAAGCTGATCTTTCTTTTCCGCGCTCAAGCCTGTTTGCACACACAGGCGATACATGGCAAAGCGCAGCTTGTCATCGGGGTTTTTGAGCTTTTCAAACTGCTCATCGTACCACTTGAGCATCAGCTCCGGCGTAACTTCTTCGTCGGACTTGATCGGCTCAACGCATACTTTCGACAGTTCCATATACAGATAGCGTCGGAAGCTTGCTCCCCATGATGCCGACTCCAGCGGCTTGAGCGCCGAGCCCGTGAATACGCCCAGAATCTGTTCTTTATCATCCAGCACAACCGCTTTATCGCATCCGCAGCAGTAAATCAGCATCGAAATCTGCGATGCGTGCAGCACCACTTCTTTGGCAGACATCCGACCGACCTCCTCAAGAGAGCGCGGCAGGATCAGCTTATTGATGCCTTTGTGTTTAAATTCGCACTTCCATCTCTTTACGCCCTCGGGAATGCGCAGCACATCTATGCGCAGATCATCCAGCACCGTTTCACCGATTTCCTGCGTCTCAGACCAGAAGCGCGTGTGATCGGCTTCCTGAGGGAAGCTGATGAGCTTTTTATTTTTTCTGCTGTAGAGCTTGCCGTCCTCGCTGTAATAGATTGGATGATCCGCCGGAACATAAATTGCCTCTGTGGCAATATCTACCGTCAGAATCTCCTGCACGCTCAATGGGATATGCACAATCCGCGGCAGCTTTGCGCCGCATTTCCATTCCATAATGCCGCTTACTCTGTCGCCCGCAATTTCGTCGGGAATATATACCTCGCTGTCGTTTCCTCTGTAGCCGCGCAGCATCAACGTGCCGTCCTGAAGCTTATATGCCGGGAAGGTTTCTCTGAGGGCGTGCATTTCCTCGCTCTCTCCCATCGGAAGGAAGCGCAGCTTGTATTTTCTCGCCTGCTCCTCGGCAGCCGAACCACAAACGCCCACGATACTGACATCGTCGAATGGCAGCGAACCGCAGTCATGCACGCTTTCGGGAATGTACAGTCTTTTAATACGATTACAGCCTGCAAACGCTCCTTCCCGAATCGCCTCGACACCGTCGACCACAAACA
>CAZYQB010000005.1:0-20747 GCA_964649595.1 uncultured Oscillospiraceae bacterium
CATCGGTCATGCACACGATGCGGTGATAGCGAAGCTTGCTCTCGTCGAAATCATCGCCGAAGCCGCCGCCGAATGCGGTGATCATCGCCTTGATCTCCTGATTGGCGAGCGCACGGTCGATCCTGACCTTTTCGACGTTCAATATCTTGCCGCGCAAAGGCAGTATCGCCTGGAAATGACGGTCGCGTCCGCTTTTTGCGGAGCCGCCTGCCGAATCACCCTCGACCAGGAATATTTCGCACAGACTGGGATCGCGCTCGGAGCAGTCTGCCAGCTTGCCGGGCAGCGATGCCGATTCCAGCGCAGTCTTTCTGTGAGTCAGGTCACGCGCCTTTCTTGCTGCCTCGCGCGCACGCGCCGCCTGCAGGCACTTGTCCAGCACACCGCGTGCGACCGCCGGATTCTCCTCGAAGAAGGTCGCCATCTGGTCGGAGACCATCTGATCGACCATCGCGCGTACCTCGCTGTTGCCCAGCTTGGCCTTGGTCTGACCCTCAAACTGCGGCTCGACCAGCTTCACCGACACGATGGCGGCAAGACCTTCTCTTACATCCTCGCCGGAGAGATTGGCATCGTTTGCGCGCAGCATACCGCTTTTTCTGCCGTAATCATTGACCACACGGGTTAGCGCGCGGCGGAATCCCTCCAGATGGGTGCCGCCCTCAGGGGTATGGATGTTGTTTGCAAAACAGAATACGTTTTCGGTAAAGCCGTCGTTCCACTGCAGCGCAACCTCAACGGTGGTACCGTCCTTTACGCCCTCGATGTAGATCGGCGGCTGGAACAGGGTCTCTTTGTATTTATTCAGATACTCTACAAATGAGATGATGCCGCCCTCATAGTGGAACTCAGCGCGCTTTTTCTTGTTTTCGGAATTATGCTCGGCGTTCTCTGCCTCGCCCTCGGCGTGATGCTCGCGCTCATCCTCTAGGATGATGCGGATGCCCTTGTTGAGGAATGCCATTTCTCTGAAGCGGGTTTTGAGCGTATCAAAGTCAAACACGCCGGTTTCAAAGATGCCGGGCTCGGGCTCCTCGCCGGTCTTTACATCGGGCCAGAACTGAATGGTGGTGCCGGTGCGGTCGGTCTCGCCGATGACCTTGAGATCATAGAGTATCTTGCCGCGCTGATACTCCTGCTGATAGATCTTGCCTGCCTGATGCACGGTAACTTTGAGATGGCGGCTAAGTGCGTTTACACAGCTTGCACCTACGCCATGCAGACCGCCGGATACCTTATATCCTCCGCCGCCGAATTTGCCGCCCGCGTGCAGCACGGTCAAACATACCTCCACCGCGGGACGTCCGAGTTTGGGATGGATGCCCACCGGAAAGCCTCGTCCGTCATCCTGTACGGAGAGGGAACCGTCTTTATGGATGGTGACAATAATGTTTTTGCAGAATCCTGCCAGAGCCTCGTCGACCGCGTTGTCAACGATCTCGTATACCAGATGGTGCAAGCCGCGCTCGTCGGTGGAGCCGATGTACATACCCGGACGGCGGCGAACCGCCTCCAGCCCCTCGAGCACCTGTATCTGGCTCTCGTCGTAATTGTTCTCATGCGTATTGGAATTCATTTTCACACCTCACGAACCGGAAAATTGTCTACTTTATTATTATACCACTTTTTTGTGCATTTATCCAGAGCGTATTATAGACCTCACTAATACTTAACGGGACAAAGTGTTGAGCTTTCATTAAAGAACATACGTTCTATATTCTATAATACACATTTTCTCGGGAATGTCCAGCCACTTAACTTTTTATTTACACTGAAAGCATTCAAACCGTGATATGATAAATACAAATTTTACCCGGTGTTCTTTCCCTCTCTACCGCTGCAAGGGAGACTGTATTGCATGAGAAAAATCAGACTGGACAAACTGCTGTCGATGAACGGCGTATCGCGTTCGCAGGCGCTGGTCATCACGCGAAGCGGCGCGGTCACGGTAAACGGCGAGGTGGTATTAAACTCTGCCACGGTGATCGACGCGGATACATCCGTCGTTCGCTTGAACGGAAAAAAACTCAGATGCGACGAGCATCTGCACGTCATGATCCATAAACCTGCGGGCTATCTGACCGCCACCGAGGACAGATCCACCCCGGTGATCGCCGACCTGCTGCCAGAAATGTACAGAAAGCGCGGCGTAGGACCGGTGGGCAGACTGGACAAGGACGTAACCGGACTGGTACTGATGACCACCGACGGACAGCTGGCGCACCGCCTGATCTCGCCCAAATGGGAGCAGGACAAGCTCTATCGCGCCATCGTGGAGGGCAAAGTGACTCAAAAAGAGGTCGAAGCCTTCGCCGCCGGCATTGAGCTGAGGGATTTTACCGCCCGTCCCGCGCGGCTTACCATCATCGAATCGAAGGCGGAAAGATCGCTGTGCGAGGTGATCGTACAGGAAGGCAAATTTCATCAGGTGAAGCGTATGTTCGCCGCGACGGGGCATCCTGTCATCAAGCTCAGCCGATTGATGGTGGCAGGACTGTTTCTGGATGCCGCCCTCTCCCCCGGCGAATGGCGCGAGCTGACGCAGGAGGAAATCAATCATCTCTACCGTATATCGGGTATGAAGGAATAGGAGATATATATGGCAGATCATTATTTCAGCAATTCCCCTTCAAGCGCACATCATGAGCGCCAGATCGAGACCACGCTTTTAGGGCGTGAGATGCGCTTCTACACCGATGCAGGCGTGTTCTCCAAAGACGACGTGGATCCGGGCAGCCGCCTGCTGATTGAAAGCGCCGATGAGCTTTCGGGGTGCGTGCTGGACATGGGCTGCGGCTGGGGACCGGTGGGCTTGAGCCTTGCACTTGCCAACCCGAACGTGCAGTTTCTCATGGCAGACATCAACGAGCGCGCCGCAGAACTTTCCGAGCGCAACCGCCGTTTAAACGGCGTACTGAACGCGCAGGTGATCGTCAGCGACGGCTTTTCGGGCATAGAAGGAAAATTTGACCATGTATTCACCAATCCGCCCATTCGCGCCGGAAAACAGGTGATCTACGGTATGTTCGACGAGAGCTTCCGCCGTCTGAATTCGGGCGGCACATTGAACATCGTCATCCGCAAGCAGCAGGGCGCGCCGTCGGCAAAGAAGCATCTCGAAGAGGTATTCGGCAACGCCGAGGTCGTCACCAAATCAGGCGGCTACTGGATCATAAGGAGTGTGAAGATGTAGCCATCTTCACGCGTGATGTGTCCGCTACGCGGACGTGATGTATGTCCTGGCGGACAAGTGATGTGCGCCTGACGGCGCGATTTGAATTACTGTGCCTGTTTTAGACTTGAGCACATGATCCAAAAGGCTCCCTCTTTGAGGAAGTTCGTTGCATTTCTGTAGTTCTCTTTAAGGAGCAAACCGTATGACCAGACTTGAACGTGTAATTACAAACATGAAAAAGGCAGAGCTTGAGTGCCTGATTGTGAGCGATCCGTATTCGATATTTTATCTGACGGGGCGAATGATTCATCCGGGTGAGCGAATGCTGATCTTGCTGATTCAGGGCAGCGGAGAGATGGCGCTTTTATGCAACCGTCTCTTTGCGCAGCAAAAAAGCGATTCGTTTAAGTTGATTGAATATGACGACACCGAGGACTGCGTACAAATTCTCTCAAACTGCATTCCGAAGCAGAATCCGTCCGCGAAAATCGGCATCGACAAGAACTGGCGCGCGCTGTTTCTGCTTAGACTGATGCAGCAGCGCGGTGATCTTGTGCCCGTTCTCGGTTCATTTGCGGTGGACGAGGAGCGAATGTACAAGGACTCCGACGAGATCGAAAAGATGCGTTTAAGCTCGCGCATGAACGACGAAGCGGTGCGCCGCTTGATCGGCACCATCCACGAAGGCGACCGGGAATGCGATCTGGCGCAGCGATACACCGAGATTGCGCTTTCTCTGGGCGCGCAGGGCGTAAGCTTTGAGCCTTTGATCTGCTTCGGAGCAGGCGGCGCCGAGCCGCATCACACGACCGGCTCCACGCCCCTTCAAAAGGGCGATATGATTATACTGGATGTGGGACTTGCCTTGGACGGCTACATGAGCGATATGACGCGCACGGTGGTTCTGGGGCGCGCATCCGACGAGCAGAGAAAGATATATGAGCTGGTGCGTACGGCAAATGCGGCGGCAAAGGCAGCGGTGCGCCCGGGCGTTCCTCTCAGAAAAATCGATGCTGCAGCGCGAAATGTGATCTGCGATGCAGGCTACGGCGAGATGTTCATTCACCGCACCGGACACGGCATCGGACTGGAAGTACATGAGGGCGCGGATGTGAGCGCATCGAGCGCTGCAATTGCCAAAGAGGGCATGATCTTCTCCATCGAGCCGGGCATTTATCTGAATGAAAAATTCGGCGTGAGAATCGAAGATCTGGTGCTGGTAACAAAAGACGGCTGCGAATGTCTGAATCAGCTGGACAGAGAATTGATCGAGCTGTAAGAAAAAACCGTGAGGACTGATCGTTGTCATCAGGTCCCACGGTTTTTTATGGTTTCTGTCGATGTTAATTACTCATATTCGTCCTCGTCGTATTCGTTATACTCCTCGTCCCATTCGCCGCCTTCGCTTTCCATGCCGCCGGGAATGTACTGCGCCGTATGAGTGATTTCTTTTTTCTGCATATCGATGACGACGGTTTCTACGGAGTAGTCGTCAGAGGGCAGATCCTCGTCGAGAATCATCTGCGCAAACTCCTCAATATCCTCCGCGCACTTTTCCCACACGATTTCGCCTTTTTCCTCCGTGCCCGCAAGTCCGCAGGGGAAGCGTCCGCCCCATTCGCCTTCGATGCCTTCGGTGAAGTTTTCCAGATGTTCGCTCAGCTGCGCCTTGGCTTCTTCCTTCTCGTCGCCGTCAGACTCGCACACTCTCTGTGCCAGTGCATAGAGCTCTTCATCGATATCCTCCACGTTGTACCAGAAGCAGCTGCTTCCTTCGCCCCATGCAAACCATCTACCCTTGAGGGTGACGCTCTGCACCTCGCTTATATCGTCTATCGCTCCGGTGAGCCTGTCTGCAAACGCTTCAAGCTGCTGAGCATACCACTCATTGGCGCCTTCCGGTTCAATAGCTTCTATACCGCCGGAGAGAATATTCGCCAGCTCCTCTACACTCGAGGCTGCAAGAATTTCTTCTGCGGTGCAGTTTACCTCAACATTGCCGTTTCCGCCGCCGTCATCCGGATCAACCGCCTGAATAAATTCGCGTCCGTCGGTGGTCTCGACTTTGATCTCCACCACGAAGCTGCTGCTGCTGGAGTTGGTCACAAAATCGGTTCTGATTTTCATTTTGTTCTCTCCTTTTTGAAAATGCTGCCCCGATTCAATCGAACTTCATTTGATCGGGGCAGCACGCTTTTATTCTTGATAAAGTTTTACTTGGTCAGACGGATGACGGCGCTCTCGTCGTCGGCGATGGTGAATACCAGCTTGCCGTCCTCAACGGAAACCTGTGCATCGCCCAGCACACACTCTGCCTTAGCATAAGCGCGGTCGAGCGTAATGCTGCCGTTCATTTCCTTGGAAACGCTGTTGATGAGCACGATGCCGTCCGCTTCGCCTTCGGTCTTGAGAACACTTACCTTGACGCCGGCAGCGGAGCAGAGATTGCCCTTGACGCCGCACTCGTCACACAGCTTCATCAGGATTGCCTTGGCGGCAACGGATACGTTGGCGGTATCGGTGGTTTCGATGTCGTCGGAAACCAGCGCGCGGCTGGAATAGGACAGACCGAGGTTTACGCCGGAGATCAGCGCGCGGCCCCTGCCCCACTTATTGGACAGGATGGCGGGCGTGCCGTCCTCATAGGTGTAGAGCACGTCGGCGGTAACATTGCGGAAGGTCTCCATGTGGCGGTTGCCGGAAATCTTTGCAACATTGTCCTTGCCGGTCAGCACGCAGGTTTCGCTCTCGCGCATATCGTCCTCTTCGCAGCCGAAGATCTCTGCAAAGCCGTAGCCGGGAACCTGATACTGCAGCTTCATGTCCTTATCGAATGCGCCGAAGTACGGATCGGACAGCACAGTGCCGCCGCGCGCGATATAGTCCTTCAGAGCCGCAGCCAGCTTCTCGCTGATCGCATAGGGAGAAGGCACGATGATGAGCTTGTATTTGGACAAATCGCCGAAGAACTCCTCATGGATGATGTCGGTGATGATGTTCTCTTCCCACATGGCGCGGTAGTAGCCGCTTACCGAGTCAACGGCGAACTTGTTATTCATGCGTCCGTTGCTGACCCAGTCTGCCATGAAGGAACGGATGGAGAATACCAGACCAACTTCCGCCTGATCCATGGTGTAGTTATTGAATACATCCTCATTCTTCTGGAGCATCTTGCACAGGCGCTCTGCGCAGCGGGAGAGATTGGTGGGACCGCCTGCGTAGTCGGTCATGGAGAAGCCGCCGAACTCAGAGCCGAACAGCTCCTTGCGGTACTGCCAGTACAGCAGACCCTTTGCGCCGTGGCGGATGGATTCGAGGGAGAACTTGTTGAAGGTCTTGTCGTCCACGCGACCCTGCTGATGCAGTCCGGTGCCTACCAGACCGGCGGTCAGCTCGCTCTGCCAGAACTCTTTGCCGTTCGAAGCGCAGCGGGTGGCATCGCAGCCCAGACCGAGGGTGACGCAGTCCTTTGCCTTCTGCGGGAAAGCGGAGAAGCCCCACTTGTCAAACACGGCAGCATTCTTCCAGTCGTCGAACGCCATGCCGCCCAGTGCCGCGCAGGTGATTGCGCCGCCGCCCCATGCGTGAGCGATGACGGGCTTATCGTCGCAGGACTTGATGACGGAGGTGCGGTATGCGATTTCCTCTACCACGTTGTCCATGGTGAAGATGCGGAAATCGGTATAATCGGAGTAGGAGTGCATCCATCTCGGCGGCAGAATCTCATCGAAGGAGCCGTAGAAATGACCCCAAGCCTTGTTGAGAGTCTGGATGTCGCCGTACTTCTTCTCGAGCCAATTCTGGAACTTCTTGATGCAGGCAGGGCAATAGCAGAAGATGCCGGAGGGCTTGCGCTGGAAGTTGATCCAGGAGTGCGGCTCGTTCATCGGCTCATAGAAGGCGACGTTGTCATAGTGCTTGGTGGCGGAGATAACGCCGGTGATGAAGCGCTTTTCCAGCTCGCGCACTTCGTCGTTGTTATAGCACAGTCCCGGCCAGCCGCCCGAGGGAGTGTTGGCTCGAATGCCCGGCACGAAGGGACGATGATCCTCGTCCACATAGAAATACTGAGGATACTTTTTGATCATCCAGTCGGGCGCCGCGTGCAGGTGGAACAAAAGACCTACCTGCAGGTCATGCTTCTTGGCGCAGTCGAGAAAGGATGTGATGTAATCAAAATCGATCTTGCCCTCCTCCGGCTCGCAGGTATTCCACACCAGCCATGCACGGATGGTGTTAAAGCCCATGTTTTTCATGTTTTCCATGTCGCGATCCCACTGATCGGGCAGAGGAGTCGCACCGCGCAGATACTGAGTACCGAATACGAACATAGCTTTTTTCTCTCCTTTGAGTTTTATTTTATCCGTACCAAGAGGCTCTCTCCTGGAGGGAGCCTATCATTGCTCAGTGAGGCTTTTTTATCACTTATATTCCGGGATCCAGCCCTTATGAGCTTCGATCAGATCATCGCACATGGATACGATATCGTCGATGGACAGCTCGGCGGCGGTATGCGGATCCATCATGGCAGCCTGATAGATGTATTCCTTCTTGCGGGTCACGGCTGCCTGAATGGTCAAAAGCTGCACGTTGATATTGGTGCGGTTCATGGCGGCACACTGCTCGGGCAGATCGCCGATGTAGGTGGGCTGTACGCCGGAGGCATCGACATAACAGGGCACCTCTACGCAGGCGTTCCTGGGAAGGTTGGTGATAAGACCGTTGTTGAGCACATTTCCGCCGAACTTGAAGGGAATGTTTGTCTCCATCGCTTCCATGATGCGGCTGGCGTACTCATGAGATCGAATATGGGTCAGCTGCGGATCATTTAAAAGCTCCTCGCGCAGCTTTTCCCATCGATCGATCTGCTTGATGCAGCGGCGCGGATACTCGTCGAGGGGAATGTTGAAGGCATCGATCAGTTCGGGATATCTGCTCTTGATGAAATAGGGCATATACTCGGCATTATGCTCGGAGGATTCGGTAACATAGTAGCCGAAGCGCTTCATGATCTCGTATCTGACCATGTCGTTGTGCTTCTCGGCACGCTCCAGCGCACGCTTTTTGATCTCGGGATACAGATCGACGCCGTTTTTCGTAACTTCCAGCAGCCACGCCTGATGGTTGATGCCGGCGACCTTCCACTGAACGGAATTATCGTATTCCATCCCCAGTCCCTTCATCAGATGTTCACAGCACACCTGAACGCTGTGGCACAGCCCCACCGTCTTGATAGAGGTATATCTCTGCATGGCGCCGGAGAGCATCGCCATAGGGTTGGTGTAATTGAGAAAGAGCGCATTCGGGCAGACCTCTTCCATATCGCGGGCAAAATCGAACAGCACCGGAATGGTGCGCAGCGCGCGGAAAATGCCGCCGATGCCCAGTGTGTCGGCGATGGTCTGGCGAAGTCCGTACTTCTTGGGAATTTCGAAATCGGTAATGGTGCCCGGATCATAGCCGGCAATGTGCACGGCATTTACCACATAGTTTGCACCCTTGAGCGCAGCCTTGCGGTTCTCGACGCCCAGATAAGCTTCGATCGTCGCCTTCGAGCCGTTGTTTGCGTTGATGATGTCCAGCATCCGCTTGCTATCCTCCAGACGCTGTGCATCAATGTCGTACAGCGCAATGACAGAGTTTTCCAGCGCAGGAGTCATCATGCTGTCACCCAGTACATTTTTTGCAAAAACCGTGGAACCTGCACCCATAAACGTAATCTTCGGCATAATGATTTTTCCTCCATCCGTTATTTCTTATTGCTTCGCATCGGGACTGCTTCGCACGACCCTGTTCTTTTCTCAAACTTCACACGCTCTTATTATAGCAAAGCAGCGTCTCTTTCACAAGCCGCATTTTCATTTGTCAAAGTGTATCTTTGCAATGAACACCGAATTATCGCTGCCGTATTGCATACATCTGCGCCAGTTGAAGTAATCAGGCGCAGTGGTCTGCATCCATTCGGACACCACCACCCACGATTCGTTATCGTCAACGTGCAGACATCCGAAGTTTCCCAATCTTGCGCCTCGCTCCGGTACGGCAATGCGCTCGGTTTCGCGGATCAGACACATTTTCTCCGTATCAAACTGAGCGATAAACAGCGGCGCACGGTGGCGGAATATATGGTCGTTGTCTGCACCGCGGCGCGTATAAACCATATACAGTTTTCCGCCGCCTTGAATCCAGTGCTGCTGGGTATTATAGTTTCCCGCATTGCTGCCGTCATCAAAGCACAGCGGCAGCGGCTCCTCAAAGTGCAGTCCGTCCGAGGATTTTGCTGCATAGCCACTTTCATCATTCCTCAGGGCAGCAAAATACTGATTGTTAAAGCGCACCAGCGACGGCTCATCCAGTCCACGCGGAATCGGCACGCTGATTGAATTGCCGACCTCAAGTACGCGCAGTTCTTCTGCGTCAAAGCTGCATCGAAGCGTGCATACGGCAGCGGTGCTGCGTCTTAAGTCAGAAGCAGCAATTCTATCCTGATGATAGATCGGAATGAGCAGGCTTCCGTCCTCCTCTTCCACGATCTGCGTACAGCCTGCGCCGCTTGAAAAATGGCTTTGCTGCATTTCTGCGGGCAGTTCTAGCCGACGAAACGGCTTGAAATCGCCGGTTTTCTCATCGTACACGCTGTAAACCGTATCCCTCGGACGCGGCTCGGGATACAGCTCATCATTGAGATATACTGCGTTATGTCCGGTCAGAATCAGTTTTCCGCTTGTGCGGTGATAAAAGGGCGTTGCATCGCAGAAAACGTGTTCGCAGCCTTCTTCCCTTCCCCACGGCAGCCGCACAAGATTTCGACATTCCTCGATCTCAGACCAGCTTTTTCCCGCATCCCTGCTCTTGAGCATACGCATCCCGTAAAAAATATCGCTGCCCGACAGCCGCAGCGGCTGCATGGTAATGACTGCAAACCCCTGAGGCGTCATGCCTGCACGCGCATGAGTATAGCAATATTCTCCCTTAAAATTGGTATCAATGCGCTGAAGTTCCATCTTCATCGAACGAATCACGCTCCTTTTCCCCATGATACCATGCCCATGTCCGCTTGTAAATCTCAATTGCTCCGATTTTTGTCGACCAGTCATGACGTTCTTTGTTGTCTGCATAGTCTTGAAAGACGAAAATCCTTAAAAAGGAGCAGATCAGGTGAAGGACTATATGCTCGAGAGAGTCAATTCGATTGCTCTGTACATACTCGATACCGGCGCCACGGTGCGCGCCTGCGCGGAGCACTTCAAAGTAAGCAAGACCACCGTCCACAAAGACGTGACACAACGACTGAAAAAGCAGAATCCGGCGCTGCACAGCCGAGTGCGGCGGGTGCTCGATCTTAACAAAGCGCAGCGCCACATCCGCGGCGGACTCGCCACCCGTGATAAATATCTCCGGCGAAAAGAGTCATCAGCGCAGATGTGAGCACCCTTGCCCAGCGGCACGAAATATGATACAATATGCTTATTCACATACAAAAATACGATTCGGAGGATCAGCGTATGCAGTGGGACATCGGCTTGGACATGGGAGAAACCGGCGTGCGCCTTGCCACCCGTCAAAAGGGCGTGGTGCTGTGTTCGCCCTCTTACGGCGCGATCCGCACAGGCGAGGTGATCGCCGTCGGCGAGGATGCCTTCGCCATGCTCGGGCGCAGTCCGAAAAATGTGTTGATCGAAAAGCCCGTTTCCTGCGGAGCCGTCTCAAATCCCCGGCTCGCCGGGCTATGGGTACGTCAGCTTCTTGCGCCGTTTGCTTCTGCGGCACGCTTCAGCCGTCCGCGGCTGCTCTTTGCCGACAGCGGTCTATTCTCCCTGAGCGAAAAGGAGCTGCTGGTTGCCGCCGCCATTGAAGCGGGCGCGCAGACCGCCGACTGGACGAGCGCCGATCTGCTGACCGCACGCGGCGCACAGATAGACATTTACCAACCCAAAGGAAAGCTGTGCGTGAACGTGGGCGCAGGTATTATGAGCGCGTTCGTCCTTTCCTACGGACGGATCGTTCATGTCGAAAGGCTGCCGTGGGGCGCGCAGCGCATCGACCACGACATCATTCACCTGCTGCGCACCAAAGCGGCGCTTTCCGTGGGCGAAAAGACGGCAGAATCGATCAAAATGTCGATCGCCAGCGCACATTCCACGCGAGAGCTGAAAATGCATACCGTAGGACTGGATCTAAGAAGCGGTTTTCCCATTGAGAAGGAGATCACCTCCTTAATCGTCCGCCCTGCCGTGCGTCCGCTTGTGGATGCGCTCTCAACGCTGATTCTGTGCTGCTGTGAGCGCGTCAGTGCAGAGCTTTGCGCAGACATTTCGGAGGAAGGCGCAGTGCTTGCCGGCGGCGGCGCGCTGCTTTCGGGACTGGACCGCGCGCTGTCGGAAAAGACCGGCATCCGCTGCCGCGTGTGCGACGCGCCGGAGATGGCAACCATCAACGGCATGGCACAATTTTTGAAAGAAGGCTGAGAATTTCAAAAAAAGACTGACGCAGATTGCTTTATCGCTCTGCGTCAGTCTTTTTTATGTATCCAAAGGGGATATGCTTACACGTTGAAGCGGAACAGGGTCACGTCGCCGTCCTTCATGACGTACTCCTTGCCTTCGGAGCGAACCAGCCCCTTTTCCTTGCAGGCGTTCATGCTGCCCTCGCGCACCAGATCATCATAGGCAACGATTTCGGCGCGGATGAAGCCCTTTTCAAAGTCGCTGTGGATCTTACCGGCTGCCTGAGGCGCCTTGGTGCCCTCAGTGATGGTCCATGCGCGCACCTCTTTGGGACCGGCGGTGAGATAGCTTATCAGACCCAACAGCTCATAGCTCTTTTGAACCAGGCGGTCCAGACCGGAAGCCGAAAGACCCAGCTCCTCCAAAAACATTTCCTTTTCCTCCGGATCGAGCTGCGAGATCTCCTCCTCCACCTTGGCGGAAATGACCATGACCTGTGCGTTTTCGCGCTCGGCGATCTCCCTGACCTTCATCACGTTTTCGAGGTTTTCGGCATTCTCGCCCAGCTCGTCCTCGGCAACATTTGCGGCGTAAAGCACCGGCTTCATCGTCAGCAGGAACCAGGTATTGACCTGCTCGAGTTCGGCATCGGTCAGCTTTGCGGCGCGTGCCGAAAGTCCGTCGTTGAGGCACGCCATGATCTTTTCGGCGGCACTGAGCTCGATCATCTGCTTTTTATCGCCGTTTTTGACCAGCTTGCGCGCCTTTTCCTCCCTTTTGGCAACCGTTTCCATGTCGGCAAGGATCAGCTCGGTCTCAATGGTTTCGATATCGCGGGCGGGATCCACGCTGCCGTCAACGTGAATTACGTTACCGTCCTCAAAGCAGCGGACGACATGAACGATGGCATCGACCTCGCGGATATGAGAGAGAAATTTGTTGCCCAGTCCTTCGCCGCGGCTGGCACCCTTGACCAGACCGGCGATATCCACAAATTCGATCACCGCGGGCGTATATTTTTCGGGCGAATACATTTCGGCGAGTACATCCAGACGCTTGTCCGGAACGGCGACCACGCCGGTATTGGGCTCGATCGTGCAGAACGGATAGTTCGCCGCCTGCGCTCCGGCGCAGGTGATGGCGTTAAAGAGCGTGCTTTTTCCAACATTCGGAAGTCCTACCACACCAAGTTTCATTTTTTGTTCCCCTTTCCTGTCGGCATCAATGACTCCATTATATACTCTCCACAGTTAATTTGCAATCAGTACACCGAATTTCAACAGGTTTTCCACGATTTCGTGGTCATGTTTTGGGGAAAACTGCTTTCGCGCCAAAGTCCTTCGTTTTTATGATGTAGCATAAAATAAGGAAGCGATCCGGACAATCGCCAAAAACACGCTCCAAAAATCGACTTAATTTCTCCCCAAAAGATTTTTTTCATGCAATCAGGCTGCTCCCTCTTGCAACATTTTTGGTTTTCTGATATCATGAAAGACACTTATCCCCAAGCATTCATCTGCATTTTCCACATTTTCCACATTTTGTGGAAAATATTGTGGATTGTCTGGATCTTGCGTTTTCGGCATCGCCGAAAATTCATTTTGCGCCGGTTTGTCGGTCTTTGGGGATCTTATTTATTCTTATGCTGCGGATGCACCTTCTTTGGGGCACCCGAAAGGAGATACTCATGAGCAATAAGCCTTCGCAATGGGATGAGGTGCTTGAACGGCTCAATCTCGCCGTGGACAACCCTTATCAGTACAACACCTGGTTTAAAAATCTCAAGCCGATGTTTCTGTCTGCCGATCGGCTGATCGTGGTCACGTCGGACAAATTTGTCTGCTCGATCATCCGCCAGAGGCACGCGCAGATGATCCAGAACGTGGTAAACGATGTGTACGGCAGAAGCATTGAGCTTCAGTTCTGCGCGGAGAGCGACATTCCCGCCGTTGCCCCGGCGGAGAGTAAGCCCGTGCGCGAGGAGCCGCTGGAGATGATGCTCAATCCCAAGTACACCTTTGATTCGTTCGTCATCGGCGCATCGAACCGCTTTGCACACGCGGCATCACTGGCGGTCGCGGAGCTGCCGGCGGATGCATATAACCCGCTGTTTCTCTACGGCGGCGTAGGACTGGGCAAAACGCACCTGATGCACGCCATCGGACATCATATTCTGCAGAGCAATCCCAATGCAAAGCTGCTCTACATCACCTCCGAAAAATTCACCACCATGATGATCGACGCCATCGCGAAGAAAACAAACGACAACTTCCGCGAAAGAATGCGCACGGTGGACGTGCTGATGATCGATGATATCCAGTTTATCGCCGGCAAAACCGCCACGCAGGAGGAATTTTTCCATACGTTCAACGAACTGCACTCCAACGGCAAGCAGATCATCATCTCCTCCGACCGACCGCCCAAAGAAATCTCGACGCTGGAGGAAAGACTGCGCTCCCGATTCGAGTGGGGACTGCTGGCGGACATTCAAAAGCCCGATCTGGAGACCAGAATTGCCATTCTGCGCCGGAAGGCGGATATCGAGCACATCTCGGTAGAGGATGAAGTGCTTCATTTCATTGCCGAAAAGACCGAATCGAACATTCGAGAGCTGGAAGGTCTGCTCACTCGCGTAAGTGCGCAGGCAAGACTGGACGGCATCGGCACCATTACGATGGAGACCGCGCGCGGTGCACTGGGCGAAATATTCCCGATGGAAGTCAAAAAGAAGAAGCGCACGCCGGAGACCATCATTCAGCAGGTTGCCGAATACTACAACATCACCGTTTCGGATATTCTTTCCGCCCGACGAAACCGCGAAGTCGCCCGTCCGCGCCAGATCGCCATGTATCTGGTCAGAGAGCTGACCAAGCTTTCGACCACCCGCATCGGTGAGGTCTTTGGCGGACGCGATCACAGCACAGTCATGTATGCCTGTGAAAAGATCTCCGAGCTGATCGCTAAGGACGAAAAAATCAAAAACGACGTTCAGACGCTGCAGAGCAAATAAACGCGAAAAGGCTTTGCCCTTAGGCTGCCGAAAGATAGATGTTCCGTCCACAGGGGATGTGTATATCCCTCCCTTTCTCTGGGGACAGATCTTCATGTTTTCCACACGTTTTACACCGCCCAAAACCTCCAAAATCGCCTTTAAACGCGGTTTTGGGGCGTTTTTTGGACATTTATCCACACTTTCCACAACGCTACTGCTAAAAATACTAATCATTAATAGATACCTGTAATACATTCAGGAGGAGGACACGCCCCATGCGCTTTACGCTCAATACCTCGCAACTGATAAACACCCTTTCGGTAACGACCCATGCGCTTTCGCCCAGAACGACCATGCCGATCCTCGAAGGCGTACTTTTGGAAGCCTCTGAGGAAGGACTTCGAGTAACCTGTTCGGACGGAGCAATGACCATTTCCTCTGTGGTTTCGGCAGAGGTCGAAGAAGGCGGACGAATCGTCATGCCGGGCAGACTGTTTGTGGACGTAGTGCGCAAGCTGCCGAACGCTCTGATGCACTTTTCGGCATCCCAAAACATGATCGTTACCATCAAGTGCGGCGGTTCGCGAACCACGATCGCCGGCAAGAGCGCCGATCTGTTTCCGGCGCTGCCCGAAATCTCCGTGCGCAGCCAGGTGGTACTACCCCAGCCGATGCTTCGCGACATGATCCAGGAGACTTCGTTTGCGGTGTCCTCCGATGAGAGCCGAAAGATACTCACCGGCTGCCTGCTGGAGATCGCTGACGGCGAAGTGAGAATGGTGGCACTCGACGGCTTCCGTCTGGCGGTGCGCATGGCACCACTGTCGCCTGAAACAGGAAGGATGTCGGCGGTCATTCCCAGCAAGCTGCTGCAGGAGATCAGCAAGATCGTAAACGGCGGCGAAGAGGATATGGTCACGATGACCTTCGGCGGCTCTCAGCTGCTTGCCGAAATGGGCAGCACCAAGATTTACGCCACGCTGCTGGAGGGCGAATATATCAAGTATCGCCAGATCATTCCTCAGACGTGGAAGACCGCAGTGCGCATCCTTGACCGCGATCAGCTGATGCTGTGCGTGGAGCGTGCGTCGCTGATGGCAAAGGAGAGCAAGACCAATCTCGTCACCCTGACCATTTCCGAGCAGCTGATGACCATTACCTCCAATTCGGAGATGGGCGACGTATACGAGGAAATTCAGGTGGAGACCGAGGGCAGTGGGCTGAAGATCGCGTTCAACGTCAAGTATATCTCCGATGTGATCCGCGCCATCGAGGATGATGAGTTCATCCTCCGCTTCAATTCCTCCGTCAGTCCCTGCGTGATCGTTCCCGCCGAGGGCAATGCTTATACTTACATGGTCCTGCCCGTGCGTCTGAATGCATAAGACTGCAGGACGAGCGCACAAAACAAAACAGGGAGAAGAAGTGTGAATATGGTCAACGATACCATTGCAGCCATCGCTACGGCACCGGGAGAAGGTGGCGTAGCGATTCTTCGCATCAGCGGAGAAAATGCTGAGCCGATCATGAGATCGGCATTCAGACCGGCGCGGCGATACAGCAAAGATCAAATCGAAAGCCACCGGATGTATTACGGGCATCTGATCGACGAAAATGGAGAGCATCTGGACGAAGTCATGGCGGTTCTGATGCGCGCGCCTAAAAGCTACACGCGCGAGGACGTGGTCGAAATCAGCTGTCACGGCGGGCGGACCGCCATTCGCCGCGCACTCAGGCGTGCCGCCGAACTGGGCGCACGCGAAGCGGAAGCAGGCGAATTTACGCGCCGCGCTTTTGAAAACGGCAGAATCGACTTAACGCAGGCGGAAGCGGTCATGAGCCTGATTTCGGCAGGCTCTCAGGCAGCATACCGTGTCTCCCTGCGTCAGCTGGAGGGCGGCGTGAGCAGCTTCGTAAAGGGATGCCGCGACGAACTGCTTGCCCTCATGGCGCGCATCGAGGCGGCAAACGATTTTCCCGACGAGATCGACGAGCTTTCTGAGGCGTCTGAAAGCGGCGTAAAGGCGAATTCCATCGCCGCACGGCTTCGTTCCCGTGCCGATTCAAAAGCGGCTAAAATCGTCCGAGAGGGCGTGAGCGTGGTGCTTTCGGGCAAGCCGAACGTTGGAAAATCCAGCCTGATGAACGCACTTTTGGGCAGCGACCGCGCTATCGTGACCGATATCGCCGGCACTACCCGCGATGTTCTGACCGAGCGCATGACCATAAACGGCATACTCTATACCCTCAGCGATACCGCCGGACGGCGCGAGACAGGAGATATTGTTGAAGCCATCGGCGTGCAGCGCGCCGAGGATGCCGCCCGTCAGGCGGATGTGGTGCTGCTGCTCATCGACGGCGCAGAAGGTCTGAGCGATGAGGATCGGCGGCTCATGCGTGAGATGGACGAGCGCTACATCATCGTCTGGAACAAGAGCGATATTGCTCAGACTCATCCGGCAGATCTGCTCGGCGATGTGATCGAGGTCTCCGCCCATACCGGCGAAGGCATCGACGCGCTGCGCGATCTCATTGAAAAGAAGGCGGGCGGCGGCGAAGGCAGCGAGGAAATGCTGGTCGAAGAGCGTCATATCCGTCTGTGTCATCAGGCAGCCGATTCTCTTGACCGCGCCGCAGATGCCATGCTGTGCGGTATGCCGCTGGATATGGCGTCGGTCGATCTATGGGATGCCATCCGCGCATTGGGCGAGATCACCGGCGAGGATGCCGCGGAATCGCTCATCTCTGAGGTGTTCGCAAAATTTTGCGTGGGCAAATAAATAGAACTCCAGTTCGCATCAAAAACGCAGAAATGCCGCATTTTCGATGATGAAACGTGAAACGATCAAAGCGAAACGTGTGAAACGGCGTGTTTTACGTCAAAAGTGTTTCACGTGAAACACTTTTGATGATGCTCTTTCCTTGAGAAGATCGAGTTAAGGATGGAACTATCACAAAAAGGCTCCCTCTGAGAGGGAGCCTTTTATGTTGATGCGAATCTAATGCCTGCACCTAAAAAACACTTTCACAAAAAAACCTCCCGAAAAAGGAATCTGAAAAAATGATTCTTCTTCGGGAGGTTTTTGTTATGAAATGTATTGAAGCGTAACTTCAGAGATTATGCTTCGATTCCACCGTCCTCGTTGGTGACAAGGATTTCTTCTGTTTCTTCGGAGACAGCCGCTTCACTCTCTGCGGCAGGCAGCTCGCGAATGATCTGCTGCGTGCAGTAGGGACAGAAGTTCCAGTCGTTCTCCAGCGCGCGGGCACAGTTTCTGCATTTGCTTCTGAGCAGTATGCCGCAGCCCGGGCAGGCGATGTAGTCATCCTTGAGCATTGCGCCGCACAGCGGACAGGCGCCCTTGGGCTGTTTTTTGCCGCTTCTGTCCACTCGCAGTGGCGGACGCACCATGTTGTATATGATCAGTGCGATCACGCTGCCGATCATGGTGAAAAGTCCCCACAGCGCCGGGTGGCGGTGTCCGCGCAGCTTGGCATCGGCAAATACCCAGAAGGCGAGCAGCATCCAGCACAAAATGCCGATCAGATACAGCATAATCAGCACCAGATCGCGCACGGCGCGTCGATCCTGTGCCTGTTGTTTCAGCGGATACAGCGCATCTGATTCCTCATAGATCAAAAGAGCCTGACGATCGGAGGTGGATGAGGTGAAGATGCGGGCATAGCGGGTGTTGGTGCTGTCCAGCGCGGCGGAAAGCCACTTGACGTGATTCTGAAGGGCTTCACGCTGAGGGGCATCGAGTGCGTTCAGTTCGGCAATCAGATCATTGGTTGAGTAAAGCTGATGTCCGTTGAAGCCGTATATTTCCTGAGAGTAGGTGTAGATATTGGAAATATGAGGCATCCGTTCGATGTTTTCGCCCTGCCATTCGTAGAAGGAGATATCATCGGTATCATACTCACGGTTGGCAAGCTCTCCGGTATAAGGCTCGGTCGGGTCGGTGACCACCATCCATGATGTGTTGCACATCTGCATGGTGAACTTGTCGATCACATTGCCGAAGGACGGGAAGTAGCGCTCCTGAAGTATTTTCTGCTTGTCGGATACAGCAGAGGTATTTTCCTCGTTTTTATCGACGATGGTCAGCGAATCATATGCTGTGGATGCTCCGTCAGAGGACAGGGTATTGGTGTTGACCCAGAAGGTGCCTTTTACCTCTCCTTGGTCGTTGACAAGCACCATCAGCCGATGACTTGAACTCATGCCGCGCGTCATTTCGGAGGGCGACAGCAGCGGATAAAGAGTCTGCCCTTCGCCGCCGATCCAGCTGGTATTCGCGGCGGTGACCTTTCCGCTTTCATCCAGAAGCAGTATGTTGTAGTGTACATTCGCCACGTCAAAAATAGATGTGTAACCGTAGTCGATAAAGAGTTCCGCGCCGTCCTGAGAGGCGTTGATCGCTGCCTCTATGTCGCGGCTGAGAAGGTTGATCGGCTCGTTCGTATCGTCATAGCTGTAAGAGGCAAACGGAGTGAACATATAGATGATGCCCAGCGCGCCTGCCGCCACCAGCGCAATCAGCGGTGCGGTGAACGGGTTGCGCGCGCCCTTGCCCTCTGTTTTCATGCGGATTGCGGCGTGCAGCAGCAGGCTGCCCATATACAGTACGCCGGTTGCCATCAGTAAAACGGCGCACAAATAATAAGAGTGGCGCGGTGCAAACAGCGTGAAGAGCAGAGTGAGAAAAAAGATGGCGCCGGTGATGCGGCTGCTCCAGGATGCGCGGCGGATGCGCTCACTGAGCGCACGCCACATGGAAACGATCGGATTTTTCTTCGATTTCATGCGAGATGCCTCCTTCTATAAATGATGGATAGAGAATACAGCCAATAGAAAAGAGTTATTGATTTTCCTCATGCCATACCAGTACGGGCGCACAGAGCAGCGTCAGCAACATTCCGATCCCGGCGATAATGCCCACATTTTTGAGAAATTCGGCGAGATCTTCCGAGAAAAAGAAGAGCAGCACGCCTGCGAGTAAAAACCCTGCCGCCGACAGCACGCACAAAAGCGTCTGTATCCGATCCTGACGGCGCTTTTTCAGATGTGCGGCGGTGCGCACGATCTGCGGCGAGAGTACCATGGAAATGTTGGTGCCATTGGGTACATCGCACTTTTCATGCAGAAGCATTTCAAGTTCTTTTTCGGTCATTATAAACGCCTCCTTTGATCTGCGCCCTTCGCTTCGGATGGCTCCTCGCTCAGCAGACTGCGCAGTTTGACCTTTGCCTCGTTCAGTCGCCACTTCACACGGGTAAGAGAAATATTCATCGCCTGAGAGATCTGCGCGTAGTTCATATCCAACTCATACCGCATCGCCAGCAGCGCCTGCGATTCATCATCCAGCAGGCAAAGCGCTTCTTTCAGCTCTCGGATCGATTCGTTTCTCAGGGCACTCTGCTCGGGCGTGGGCGCTGCGTCAGGAACGGGAAAATCATCGATCAGGGGAAGCGGCTTTTTACGGCGAGTGGAGTCGATGAACAGATTGTAGGCGATGCGGAACAGCCAGCCGCTGAAGCTGTGTCCCGGAAGGAAATGAAAGGTGTGCAGATTCTCCATCATTTTCAAAAGCGTGTCCTGCGAAAAGTCGTCCGCATCCGCACTTGATGCGCCCATGCGCACAAAGAAGCGGTATAAAAGAGGATGGTAATGCTCGCACAGGTGAGACAGCGCTCCTCTGTCGCCCGAACGCGCCAGACGAATCATATGGTGCTTATCCATGTCCTCTCATCCCCCCCTCACGACGTTTGTATTCGACTTTTCTCTTCCTGTTGCCTTTTATCAATACAACGGATGAGAAGGCGCTGGGTTGGAAGGTTTTTGAAAAAAATTCTGCATATAACCTGTTTCCCGCAAAACAAAATGGAGAAAACAAGAGATAGAGCGAAAGATTTCGATATAAATGCAAACTTTCGTTCATCATTGTCTGAAGAGACAGATTTCTCAAAAAAGCCGCTTTTTGGAAACTGAGTATTGACACATTATAGGACGCGTGCTAAAATAGGATTCATCAAAAGAAGGAAGGAGATTCCATGTCACGAAAACGCGTAAATACGACAAAGCTTGAGGTCATACAGACAGCAACCAGAATGTTTTTGGAAAAAGGCTATT
>CAZYQB010000006.1:0-19172 GCA_964649595.1 uncultured Oscillospiraceae bacterium
CACCGCCGTAGGCTTTACCGAACCCCACGCCTAGCGTGGGGTTTTCGTTATACAATAACTCCGCACCCGAAAACAGGCGCGGAGTTCTGCCGTTTCAGCAGATTTTCAGCAGCATGGTGTGCTGCTCATCCATCTCAACGATCAGCAGCTTTTCCTTTTCCAGCCTCTTCATGATATCCGAAAAGCGTTTGAACCCGATCTGCCTCTCCTCAAAATCCGGGTAATCCGCCTGGATGGCAGTCTTGAGGATGGACGGATTGATGCGCTCAAAGCCTTCGTCCTTGAAGCGCTGCAGACATTCGCGAAAAGCAGAGATCCAATTATTCCGGTTGAGCTGCTGCTGCGGCTCATCCTGACTTGCAAGCGATACGATAAGGGAGGAATCCTCGGTATGAGCGCGCAGTATGTCGCTGTGCGCGCTGGCGAGCTGTATGAACTTGCCGAAGGTGGAGCAGCCGTAAGTACGCTCGTTGAAGTCGGGTCTAAGGCGCATCAGCGTATCCTTCAGCTCGCTTGCATACATCTGATCCTCATCCTGATCGTCCAGAATGGTCTCCATCAGCTTGGTCATCTCCTGAATAGAGGCTGTCTCGCCGCGCTCCGGCTCCTCGTGCTTTTCGGTCTTGGTGGGTTTGCCCGCCGCCGTCACCGATTCGAGAAATATAAACTCGTTGCACGCCTTTATGAATATGCCGCTTGCCACCTCAGAACGGGAGATGCCCAGAACGTGCTTGCCCATCGACTTGAGCTTGCCCACCAGCGGCATATAATCGCTGTCGCCCGATACGATGCAGAAGCTGTCGATCAGCGGATTGGTGTATGCCACTTCCATCGCATCGATCACCAGTTGAATATCGAGGCTGTTTTTCTGATTTTTGCCGTATCTCATCGACGGCACTACCGAGAAGGTGTTCGACAGCAGACATTCCATCAGCGAGCAGTATCTGTCGGAATATCCGTATACCTTGCCCAGCAATATATCGCCGCGTATCTTGACCTTTTCGATGATATTATTGATGACGCTTTCCTTCGCGCCCGCATTTTCCAAGTCCACAAAGACCGCAAAATTGGCTGTTCCCACGGTTCTTTCTCCTTGAATTTTATTTTTACTTTATGAATATAACCCCAATTTTGTCTAACCCTTTTTTTCAAACCTCGGCACTTCACCGGCTTTATAATGAATAATTCCGGTGCTGCCCTTCACATCTCCCTTTTCGATCATCAGCTTTGCAAGGTTTTCGGTAATGGTAGGACCGCCTGCCTTTTCAAGGCAGTCCTTCCAGATGGTCAGCTTGCAGCCCTGCTTCCACCGGCTGCAGCCAAAGGCGCGCTCATTTTCGGTAACCTTGCCCTCGCCGCACAGCGGACAGGAAACGCCGATGGTCTTGACCGCACGGGCACGCTTTCCTTTGCGGATGGTACGCTCCTCTTCACCGAATTGTACGCCGTCCTGCTGAGTTTTCACCTGTTCGACCAGAAAAGCGGCATATCGGCGTATGCCCTCCATAAACCGCGAGGTCTGCTGATCTCGCTTTTGAGGGTCATGCTCGCGCGCCATGAGGGAGAGCGCCTTTTCCCACTTTCCGGTCAGCTCGGCGGAAGTCAGCTGTTCATGCGCCACGTCGATCAGCTTTTCGCCCTTCTCGGTGGCGGAAATGCTCTTGCCTTTGCGCTGCACATAGCCTACCTCGATCAATCGCTCGATCATGGCGGCGCGTGTGGCAGGCGTGCCCAGACCGCTGTCCTTCAGGCTTTCGCGCAGTTCCTCGTCGTCGAGTGTCCCTCCGGCGTGCTCCATGGCAGCAAGCAGCGTGGCATCGGTATGCACCTCCGGCGGCTTAGTCTTGAGCGCCTTCACCTTTGCCGATCTGACCGACCTTTCCTCGCCGACCGAAAGCGCAGGCACCAGCTGCTCCTTTTCCTTGTCTTTCTTGCCGCCCTTATCCTGATAGACCTCCTTCCACCCCATCTCCAATGGATGTGTACCGGTGGTTCGGAAAGCGTGCCCCTCACAGACGGTGGTCGCGCGCACCGACTCATACTTATAATCGGGATAATGCGCCGCGATCAGGCTGCGCGCCACCAGCTCAAACACGCCTGCCTCCTGCGCACTCAGGCTGGCGGGGATGCTCTTTCCGGTGGGGATGATGGCATGATGATCGGACACCTTTTCGTCGTTATAGATGCGCCTGCTGCGCGAAAGTTCCCCCGAAAGCACCTTCTGCGCCAGTGTCTGACACGGCTCGCCGCTGAGCGATTCGAGCGCCTTTTTGACCTTGCCGGGCATATCGTGCGTCAGATAGCGGCTGTCGGTGCGCGGATAGGTGATGAGCTTATGCTTCTCGTAGAGCGCCTGAGCGATTTTGAGCGTCTGCGCGGCAGACAGTCCCATCTGTCGGTTGGCATCGCGCTGAAGGGTCGTAAGGTCGTACAGAAGCGGCGGAGGCATCTTTTTAAGCTCCCTCACATATTCCGTGACCTTTGCCGGCTTCTTTGGGACGAGCGCGGCGATCTGCTTTGCATGAGATTCGTTCATGCAGCGCGTCTCTCCGGTCGTCGGATCGATCCACAAGCCCTCATAATCGCCGAACGACGCGCGTATCTCCCAGTAATCCTTGGGCACAAAAGCGCGTATCTCGCGGTCGCGATCCACGATGATCTTGAGCGTGGGCGTCTGCACGCGTCCCACCGAGAGCAGCGCGTCATATTTGAGCGTATAGGCGCGCGATGCGTTCATGCCGATCAGCCAGTCCGCCTCGCTGCGGCAGCGCGCGCTTTCATACAGCCCGTCATAGTCGGAGGACGGACGCAGCTTTGAAAAGCCCTCCCTGATGGCAGCATCGGTCATGGATGAGATCCATAGCCGATCCACCGGCTTTTTGCAGTTTGCCTGCGCATAGATATAGCGGAAGATCAGCTCACCCTCGCGTCCGCTGTCGGTGGCACACACCACGCGGTCAACGTCTGCACGGTTCATCAGCTTTTTAAGCACCTGAAACTGCGCCTTCGTCTTGGGCAGAACCTTTGTGGTGAGCTTGTCGGGCAGCATGGGCAGCGCATCCATATTCCATTTTTTCCATGCTTCGTTCAACTCATCCGGCTCGCACAGCGTCACCAGATGTCCGATCGCCCAGCTGATGACATAGCTATCGTTTTCGATCAGCCCTTCACCGCTGCCGCGCACGCCCAGAGAGCGCGCGATATCACGTCCGACCGACGGCTTTTCCGCCACTACAAGTATCTTTCCCATATTTACTCCTATTTCACATGATGGTGGATCGAATTGGTCTTTGAATACTTTCCTCGCTGATGCAGCAGCATCGACTCAAGCACAAATATTGGATGAAAACACTACCAAAAGGCTCCCTCCCAGAGGGAGCCTTTATCGATCTCATCCGATGTTAGCGCTTAAATTGACAACACTATTTACACAAAGGAACCTTCCTCGTCAAATCCCGCATCCTCATCATACACATCCATCGGCGGCTCCATATTTTCCATCATATTTTCATACGCTTCGGCATCCATTTGCTCCCACGCCGCCATATCTGCGGCGTAGGCGGCTTCGTCGTCGCGCGGCGCATCGACATCGTCGTAGAGCATGATGTCCTCAAACATCTCAGGCTCTTCGATGGGCTGAATATCGACCGGCTCCTCATCCGTCCAGCGGATCGGACGGCTCACGTCGATATCGATCTGACGGTTTGTACTGAGCAGGCACAAGCGCACCTCTTTGACGCTTTTGCCGGTGATTCGTTCAAGCGCGCGCGCATAGAGCGTCAGCTGCGGCGTATAGCGTGCGATGAGTGCCGCTTCATCGCGCGTGCGATCGGTCTTGTAGTCGAGCAGCACCCACTGCCCGTTCTCCTCAAAGCAGCAGTCCACCGAACCCATCATCATCACCGATTCGCCCGATTCAACGCCCAGTGCCTCCTGCGTGCTCATCTTGAGGGTAAACATCCACTCGCGGTGAATCTCCTCTGCGCAGCGCATACGCACGCCCAGCTCACTTTCGAGGAAATTGAGCAGCGTGACCGGGCGCACCGCCTCGCGCATGGCACAGGTGAGCAGTCCGCTTTCGGTCATGGCGTTGAGCTGACGCACCACCGCCTGATGCAGCGCGTCGCCTTCCAGATATCTGAGCGCCTCCAGATCCAGTCCCTGAAGCGCTGCGTGCGTCGCCGTACCGCGTTCGGCACCGGTCAAACCGGTCTCCTCTGCCAGAAACTGCGGGCGCGGGATCAATTCGGGCGGCTGCGCGGCGTTAATCAGCTCGCGCGAGATGCCCGATGCGGTCAACTTCAGCGGCAGCAGCACCGCATCCTCATGCGGATAATGCCACTTGTAGGCTTCGATCAGTTCCTCGTCGGCTTCGCGCGCACAGCATTCGTCCATCAGGGAGACATTTTTGAGAGATTCTTCCTCCTCGGCGAGCATCAGCGAGCGATGTGTGTGCATATGCAGTTCCACCTTGGGCAGCGTTTCATCCTCGATGATTTCACCGTCTCTGAGTTCCTCGCCGCCGGGCAGACCGCATACCGGAGGCATCAGCAGATCCAGATAGCAGGTCGGCGTGATCGGGCGGCGGAAGCTCATCTTGTAGCGCTCCAGCGCGCCCTCAAGATCCTTCACACAGCCGATCAATATCAGCCGATCGCGCGCACGGGTCAGCATGACATAGAGTATGCGCAGTTCTTCGGCAGCTTCCTCACCCTCGGTGAGCGCCTGCGCCGCCAGACGGGGCAGCGTTTCGCGGCAGGTACCCAGATTCATGTCCATATGCCGCATACCAATGCCTATATTGCGATGGGCGACCATTTCGCTTCTGCGCACGCCACCGCCCAGCTTTCTGCCCAACAGTACCCCGAACACCACCGGGAACTCCAGACCCTTGCTCTTGTGCACGGTCATGATGCGCACCACATCATCGTTTTCGCCCAGTATATGCGCCTCGCCCATATCCTCACTGACGCTGTTCATGTCCTCAATATACCCTAAGAATCCGGTCAGCCCGCCCGCGTGATTGGCTTCGTAGGCAGCGGCGCGGTCACAGAGTATATCTAAGTTTGCCTGTCTCTGGCTGCCGCCCGGCAATGCACCACAGAGCGAATAGAGATTGGATTCGCTCAAGATCAGATAGATCAGCTGAGAAAGAGGCATGGCAGCAGAAAGCGCGCGCCAATGCTCCACGCGATTCAAAAAGCCTCTGAGGCGGTCGGAGAGCTGATTTTCCTGAAGCTCAGAGTACAGACGCACCGCCTCGGCGTAACACTCCTTGGGAAAGCGTGCGCGGATGCGCGCCAGCTCGCTGCTGCTCAGGTTCATGCAGGGCGAGCGCAGCACGGCGATCCATTCCGGATCGCGGCGTCGGTTTTCAACGATCCGCAAAAGTGCGAGCGCCAGCTGTACCTCCATGACATCCAGATAGCCGCCGGACACGTCAGCATAAGCGGGAATACCCTCACGCCTGAGTACGGAGAGCATCTGCTGCGCCACGTCGCGCGCCTGCCGGGTCAATATTACGAAATCGCGCCATTCCAGCGGACGCATTTCGCCCTTTTTGCCGTCCCAAATCATGCTGCCGCGCAGCTTTCGAATGCGCTGCGCGATGAGCAGGGCTTCGGTCTCGGCATCCTTCATCTCGGCGATCAGCTGCGCCGCTTCGCTGTTTTCGGATTCATTTGAATCCTCGAGCATATCCTTGCCGCTTTTGTCGATCAGATGGATCTCTACAGGTGCATCCTCGCCTTCAAACTGCGCTCCGGCGTACAGCTTTGCCGCATCATCGTATACGATCTCGCTCTCACCGCCGTGCATGGCTCGGGCGAAAACGTGGTTGGTGTATTCCAGCACGGTGCGTCGGGAACGGAAATTCTGATTGAGCACGATCAGGTGACCGCCCCTGTCCTCGCGATAGGAATCATATTTGCCCATGAACAGCGTCGGCTCGGCATGGCGGAATCGGTAGATGCTCTGCTTTACGTCGCCCACCGAGAACATACCGTCTGCACGCGCCACCTTCGAGAGGATGGCTTCCTGCACGTCGCTCACGTCCTGATATTCATCTACGAACACATAGGCATACTTCTGCTGCATTGCCTGTCGCACATCCTCATCGCAGAGCACCTTGAGCGCGCGGCGTTCCAGATCGGTAAATGTGAGCAGTGATTTTTCGTCCTTGAGACGGGTATATTCCTCATCGAGCGCACGAGTGATGCTGCACAATCCCCTCAGCTCCTTTGCACATTCGCTCAGGTCGCTGATGGCGGGCTTGATCGCCAGCGGCAGACATTCGCCTGCCTTTTTGAGCGCTGCCTTCATCTGATCGCGCAGGGAGTCATACAACGCGCAGTCGGGCTTATCCTTTGCACCCTTGACCGACGGCTTACGCGCATAGGGCGGCTTTTTGAGGATGAGTCGAAGCGCCTCGTAATCGAGCATGGAGAGAGAATCGATCAGCTCCAGATCGGCGGAAGCAGTCTTTAAATAGCTCGTCAGGTCGCTGCGATTCTTGCACAGCCAGAAAGCATACTCCGCAATGGCGCAGGCGTCGGAGATGTATCGTCCTGCCGCCGCACGCAGCGCAGGCGAGAAGTCGTCCTGCCCCTGCTCCAGACCCTTTATTTTCTCGTCGATCCATCCCCACGGATCGGGACGCTCCATCAGGAAATCATGCATTTTGAGCGCCAGCTCAGCAATTTCATCGCTGCTTCGTCCGCAGCACAGCGCCTGATGATCCTCGGAATTCTCCTCATAGGCGCGGTTCATCGCTTCTTGAAGCGCGTATGCGCGCAGTATGCCCGCCTCGGTGCCGTCGGCGATGCGGAACGCCGGATCTACGCCTGCCGCCTGAAAGAAGGCGCGCAGCAGATCGGTGCAGAACGAATGGATGGTGCTGATGCTGGCAAATTCCGCATACTCCGCCTGCTGACGAAAGCGCGGATCATCCACCGCAAGGGCATTGAGGCGCTTTATCAGGCTCATGCGCATATCCGCGGCGGCAGCACGGGTAAAGGTAACGATCAGCATTTCGCGGATGTCTGCGCCTTCTTCCAGCAGCGCTGCCACGCGCTCGACCAGCACCGTGGTCTTGCCCGAACCGGCAGCCGCCGCCAGCAGCAGATTTTGTCCACGCGCATTGATCGCCGAGAGCTGATCCTGTGTCCATTTCATAGAAAATATCCTTTCTGCGCAGGAGTTTGGTCTGCGCCGAGCGTATGTTTTCGCATCTTTTTTATACACAATTCGCGCTCTGCGAACAAATATCCTCTTTTATCGGGCGTTTCTTAATATAAGCAAATGCGCATAGCTCTTGCAAGATGGCGCAAATTTGTGTATAATATTGAAAATGGGTTCAGCATACCCTGAACCTGTTTTTTAGATGCTTTTTCCGAAAAAACGACGTTGTTTCCGTCAGAATCTTTTTCTGATCCACGTTCGTCAGATACATATATGCAAACTTCGGACAGACTGCAAGGTCTGTTCGCTCCGTCAGGTCGAGCGCGGAGTAAAACGTGCGGCTACCCAAGCTGCAGATCATTGACAGGAGAGTCGGCTGTGCCGACGTGATACTATATGGCGAAAGTACGCAAGCTTTCCATTTACGGCGGAAAACCACTGCGCGGCAGAATCAGTGTAAGCGGTGCAAAAAACAGTTCGGTTGCCATCATTCCGGCGGCGCTGCTGGCAGGTGAACCCTGCACGCTGGAGAATCTGCCGGATATCGAAGACGTTCGCGTTCTCAAGGAAATTCTCGAATGGCTGGGCGCGAAGGTCGAATTTGAAAATAACGAGATGTGGATCGATCCCACCGGCGTAAACCGCTATGATGTTCCTGCGCGTCTGGCGCAGAAAATGCGCGCCTCCTATTATCTGGTTCCTGTGCTGTTGGGGCTTTTCGGCAGAGCCGAAGTGCCCATGCCCGGCGGCTGCGCCATCGGTGCCCGACCCATCGACCAGACACTCAAGGGATGGCGTATGCTGGGCGCAGAGGCTGAGGTCAAATCGATCATCGAACACAATTATGATATGATCGTTGCCGACGGAAAAGATATGCACGGCTGCGAAGTTCTGCTGGATATGCCCTCGGTGGGCGCCACCATCAACACCATGCTGGCGGCGGTCAGCGCTCAGGGACTGACCATCATCCGCAACGCCGCAAAGGAACCTCACGTTGTTGACCTTGCCAACTTCCTCAACACCATCGGCGCGAAGATCCGCGGCGCAGGCACGGCGGATATCCGCATCTGGGGTGGCAGAGTGATGCACGGCGGCACCTACTCCATCGTGCCCGACCAGATCGAAACCGGCACGCTGATGCTCGCCGCCGCCGCCACCCGGGGCGATGTGACCATCGCCGGTGCCGTTCCCTTCCACATGGAAGCGCTCACCGCCAAGCTGCTCGAGGCAGGCGTGCGCGTAGAGGACGACGAAGAAAACATATTCATCCATGCCGGACGCGGCGACCGCGACCGTCTGCGTCATATCAACGTGACCACCCAGACCTATCCGGGCTTCCCGACCGACCTGCAGCAGCCGATGGTCGCCATGCTCACCACCGCCGGAACGCCTGCGGATCGCGCAAAGATGAGCATCGTCACCGAGAAGATCTACGAATCGCGCTTTGAATTTACCCGCGAGCTTATCAAGATGGGCGCACAGATCGACATTGACCAAACCGGGCGCGTAGCATACATTCACAGCGCTGAGAAGCTGGTCGGCACCCGCGTCAAAGCGACCGACCTGCGCGCCGGGGCGGCAATGGTCATTGCCGGTCTGATGGCAGAAGGACAGACGATCATCTCCAATGTACACTACATCGAACGCGGATACGAAAATATCGTCGAGAAATTTCGCGCGTTGGGTGCCAGTATCGAAATGATCGAAGAGGACGAATGAGCAAGCCAAATAATTCTCAGGACACACAAACAGAACGGACGCATCGAACGGATTTTACCGCTTCGATGCGCTGTTTTTTCATCTCTTAAAATTTTTCGGCAGACATTTCAATAGAGAAAGGAAAATATGCAGACCATGAAGCTCCATATCACCAACTCCGTGCTCTTCAACGCAAACTATGATCCGCCCGAGGAGGGCAGCATTTGTTTTGAAATTGCCGACGATACCGAAGAAATCGTACTGCCCGAGGGCATATGCGCCATTGCTGACAAAGCCTTTCTGCTGTGCAAAAATCTGAAAAAAGTCTGCGTTCCGCGCGGCGTACAGAAAATCGGCAAAGAAGCCTTTGCAAGCTGCTACTAGCTGCGCGAAGTTCAGCTGCCCGAGGGACTGACGCACATCGACGAGGAAGCCTTTTCGGTCTGCCAGAATCTGCAGAGCATTTGCCTGCCCGAGAGCATCGCGCACATCCCCGGCTCCGCGTTTAATTTCTGCACCGCGCTGACGACCATCTCTCTGCCGAACGATCATCCGCTTTTCCGATTCGAAAACGGACTTCTGATCTACAAAAATGATACGCTTGTGCGCGCGCTGCCCGCGCTGCATGAGGTGAACATTCCCTCCGGCATCCGCATCATTGCCAACCACGCCCTGCTCGCCTGCCGGAATCTGTCCTCCGTTTTCCTGCCCGACGGCGTGGAGGAGATCGGCGAACACGCCTTTTACCACTGTCAGCAGATGCTGAGCGTGCGCTTTCCTCAATCGCTGAGAAAAATCGGTGATCTTGCTTTCTTTTCCTGCGAATCTCTAAGCAATATTGTTTTGCCCGACGGCGTAGAGGAGATCGGGCATATGGCATTCGCCTTCTGCAGATCGCTGATGCACATTCACCTGCCCGACAGATTGACCTGCCTTGAACATTCTCTGCTGCGCAGCTGCGAAAAGCTGCAGCACATCACCATTCCCGAAAACGTCACCTCTATACAGCATGAGATATTCTGCTGCTGTTCTGCGCTTTCCCAGATCACCTTTCACGAGCATCAGTTTTACGAGCTGTACAATGTGCTTTCCGGCTCTTCCAAGCCTTTTCTGCACTGCATCGCGCCCATTGACCAATTTCCTCAGCGCGCACAGATACGCCTTGCAATCGGCTTTGCCCTAAATGAGGACACCTATCCGCCGGAAATCGCGCAGAGCTATCTGTCGTATCTGCGCGAAAATACATTCGCCCTGCACAGGGCTGCCTGCATATATCCTCAGCTGCTGAGAATTATGTGTAGGGAGCGCATGATCTCCGTGGAGCACATTCCTGTTTTCCTCAAGCAGGCTTCTTATTTCGACAACGTAGAGATAACCGCCCTCCTTTTGGGCTATCAGCACGCCCTGCAGCCGGAAATTCCGGATGCGCTCGAATGGGATATCGACTAAACCCGACGGCATTAAATTCAAAGCCTCACCCGGATGCGCCGCATTGTCAGCACGCCCGGATGAGGCTTTTTGGTATAGGCTTAATTACTTGAAGGGGATATAGCCCAGACTGCACAGCAGCTCTGCAGTCAGCACTGCGCCGCCGGCAGCGCCGCGAACGGTGTTGTGAGAGAGGGAGACAAACTTGTAGTCGAAAATGCTGTCCTCACGCAGTCTGCCGATGCTCACGCCCATGCCGCCTTCTCTGTCGCGATCCAGACGGGTCTGAGGACGGTTTTCCTCCTCGCAGTAGTGCAGGAACTGCTTGGGCGCACTGGGCAGATTCAGCTTCTGCGGAAGTCCCTTGAACTCAGCCCAGCGCTTGAGGATCTCTTCCTTGGAGGGCTTCTTGTCGAAGGAGACCGATACCGCCGCCATGTGACCGTCGGCAGCGGCTACGCGGTAGCACTGCGCGCTGATGACCGGCGAAGTCGCCTTGACGATCTTTCCGTCCTCCACATGACCCCAGATCTTCAGCGGCTCCTGCTCGCTCTTTTCTTCTTCACCGCCGATGAAGGGAATCACGTTGTCCACCATCTCGGGCCAGCTCTTAAAGGTCTTGCCTGCACCGGAGATCGCCTGATAGGTGCATACGCTGATCTGACGGATGCCGAAATCGCGCAGAGGGCTGAGTGCGGGCACATAGCCCTGAATGGAGCAGTTGGGCTTTGCCGCAACGAAGCCGATCTTGGTGCCCAGACGCTTTCTCTGCGCCTCGATGACCGCGGTATGCGCGTCGTTGACTTCGGGCACCATCATGGGAACATCCTCGGTCCAGCGATGTGCGGAGTTGTTGGACACCACGGGCGTTTCGGTCTTGGCGTAGGCATCCTCCAGCGCGCGGATCTGATCCTTGGGCATATCCACCGCGCAGAACACGAAGTCTACATCCTTTGCAACTTCCTCTACCTGAGAGGCATCCTTCACGATCAGATCTCTGACGTTTTCAGGGATCTCCCAGTCAAACGCCCAGCGGTTTGCCATCAGATCCTCATATTTCTTACCTGCGGAACGTGCGCTCGCCGCCAGAGTGACCACCTCAAACCACGGATGATTCTTCAAAAGCGAGATAAAGCGCTGACCGACCATGCCCGTCGCGCCGATGATACCCACGCGATACTTTCTGTTCATAGCTTCCATTTTTCTCCTGACCTCCATAACCATAGCCTGCCGGTGTTGCCCGATGTCATCAACTCATGAAAAAACGCTCTCCAAAAGCCTCCCTCAGTCTGCTCCGCAGACAGCTCCCCGGTCGCTGCCGCTTTCCGCTTTGGCTAAAAATATGCCGCAGGCATATTTTCTTAACGCGTCGCGCCTCAAAGAGGGAGCCTGCTGTTCGTGCTTAAACTGATGACATCACCATACTGCCATGCTGTTTTATTTTTTCATCCGCGCTGCGGAGGGAGCCGATTTTTTGGGTGCCGACGGTTTCATATCGATGTCGCTGCCGGGCATACGAAGCAATATCTTCTCCCTCGAATAGCCCACCGATGCCGCCAGACGCACCATTGCCGTCATTCGGGTGCGCACCGCAATGCGACATTCCATCACGCGATGCTGCCAGAAATACTGCCGCGCCGCCTCCATCAGATAGGACGCCGCGCCCTTTCTGCGCCATGCTGGCGCAGTATACACCATGCCGATCACGCCGCTGCCGTTTTCCACCCAGCACAGCAGCTCCGCCGCCAGACCGCTGTCGTGAACCAGCATCATGCGCTTCATGCCGGGCTTTGCAAGGATATCGTCCAGCCATTCTTCGGCATTTTCGCGTCCGAACACCTTTCTCTGCCTCTGCAGAAAATAGGTGCGTTCGCGCTCGTCGCTCAGGCGGTCACAGATCAGCACGCAGCCCTCGGGCACGTTGACCGTCTTGATGTCGCCATCCATCACGCGTCTCATGCTCACCAGCGCCTCGTTGTCCACCAGACCGATGGATGTGAGCAGTTCCAGCTGCGTGGTATCGTTTGCGCCGCACTCGGCATAGATGCGCGCATTTTTACGCTGACGGGTGATGAGCAGTATCGCTCTGGAGAGCGCCGTGCCCAGCAGCTGGCGGCGTCCGCTTTCATCCAGCTCCTCATCCGCCTCCATGCACAGCTTCACCTCAAGTGGGCGCGCAGGAAGCTGCTGAGCGCGGTCATATACCTCGATCCAGCTCTTGCCCAACTTTTTTTCCAGATCGTCCACGATCACAAAGGTACTGCCGGACAGACCTGCTTCTCCCAAACCGTTTACGCTGCGTATCTTCATTGTATGTTTCTCCTATCCGGTTCAGTCAAACACGATCTGCTGACTGCCTGTTTTCTATGATCCGCTTGGACATACCGTACTATTTTACTATAGGCGCAGGTCTGTGTCCATCAGCTTCTGTAAAACCGACGGCAAATTTTTGGAGTGCCGCTGCCCGGCGCACTCTGCCTGCTCTTTCTATGACTCAACAAGAATAGCACGCATAAAATCATCCGTCAAGCGCAGACGCGATAAAAAACATGATTCATAAAAAACAAATCCCTCGAAAACAGAACTTCTTATCAGGGCATCTCATTTCAAATAAATTGTGGTTTATCGTAGCCTCCCTCAGTCAGCTTCGCTGACAGCTCCCTCCTTGAGCAATGCTGTCAATTTAAGCACTGACATTGAGATGAAAGTGACACCAAAAGGCTCCCCTCAAGGAGGGAGCCTACTTCTTAGAAACTTAGCTTGACAGGTTATACCATAAATGCTATGATAGATCTGCTGTGAGGGAGTAGTGAGCGCGCCGGATGGGTGCGTAGCAAGTCAACATACTGGCTTAACCGCCTGGCTTGTTTTTAATCGCGAGACTCATGTATAACTGCGAAGCTATACATAGAGTCTTTTTGTTTGCACAAAAATACTCGGGTATGGCGCGCGCCGCATCCGGGCATTTTTTATACCCTCAAGCAGCTTACAACACAACGGGAGGAATACGGTATGCAACTCGGCTTCTCTTTCTTCTTCACCAGCATCATGCTGGGCGTAGGTCTGGCGATGGATGCCTTCTCGGTATCTCTGGCAAACGGTCTCAATGAGCCGCATATGCGCACGAGACGTATGTGCATGATCGCGGGCGTATTTGCGCTGTTTCAGGCGCTGATGCCGATGCTCGGCTGGATCTGCGTTCACACCATCGTGCAGTATTTCACACGGTTTGAATCATTCATTCCGTGGATCGCACTGATTCTTCTAAGCTACATCGGCATTAAGATGATCCACGACAGCGTGACCTGCTGTGAGGAATGTGGAGAATGCGGCGCAGGCGTAACTTTCGGCGCGCTCCTGCTGCAGGGCGTTGCTACATCCATCGATGCGCTGTCGGTCGGCTTTACCATTGCCGATTATGATCTGCGCGCCGCCATCCTTGCCGCCGCGCTCATCGCCGCGGTCACCTTCGTGATCTGCGCGGCAGGTCTTTTAATCGGACGCAAGGCAGGCACCAAGCTCGCCGGAAAGGCAGGCATCTTCGGCGGCTCCATACTGATCTTCATTGGTCTGGAGATCTTCATCACCTCGTTCTTCTAAATCCCGTTTCTCTTAAATGCTCTCCTGCGTGCGCGGGGGAGTATTTTTCTTGCAGTCTTTTATTCGCTGTGCTATACTTTTTCACAATGATATACACGGAAAGGACAAATCATATGGCAAAGTTGAGTGATCTCAAAAAGGTGGAGCTGCTGGAAAGCACGGTGCTCGAAGGCAATATCGAGCGCGTGCGGGCAGTATTCGCGCAGCACGCTCCGTTTGAATTTACGGCGCGCGCACTGGGCATAGCGTGCCGGTATGTAAGCGCAGATATGGTGAAGTGTCTGTGTGAACTGGGCGTGACGCTTGATTTCACTGCCACGCCGGCAATGGCTCGAAAATACAACTGCCGCGTAGAACTGAGCCACACGGTATCCATCAATGAGGATTACAGTCGCTGGCTGCTGAGCACGCCGCGTCTGGAGGACAACAAGCTCTACGGCGCACATCCCGTGCTGTCCGGTGCGGAGCGCACCGAATGTGCACGAATACTGTATGAAAACGCGCAGAAGCTGCATTTTAACGCGCAGGAGCTTTTCTACTATGCGGCGCTGTACGGCGATGCGGATGTATTCCGCGCGCTCAAGGATGCAGGTGTCGGCAGCATATCCGAGTACCGAAAGGGACTGCTCAACGGCACGCTTACGCACAATTCGCTGGGTACCGAGGGCAGATGGCACCGGGAAGAGATTGCATACGCCATCAACAAATCGGAAGGCGACGAGCTGACCGCGATCATACAGCTGATCGTAGAATGTATGAACGGAGAGAAGATTGCTCTGGCAAAGGGCGCATTTTATCAATACAGCTTTGAAAAGAGCAAGGATTCATTCGTGGATTCCTGCTGCCAGCCGTCCGTGTTCATGCTTTTTGTGCAGCACACCACCCTGCTTGAGCACGTCAAGACGTGGGAAATACTCGAAGGCTTGATTGCGCACAACAACGCCGAGGGTCTGGGCTGGGCACTGGCTCAGAACATGATTTCAAAGCCTGCCGAGTACAAAAAGCTGTTTGACCTTGCCATGAAGAAGGAAGCTGCGCCTGCGGTGGTGGCGTGCGTGCTGAAATACCACAATCCTGCCGCAGAGGCGGAGAAAAAGCCCAAGAAGAAGGAAGCCGACGAATTCAGTCTGGACTTTAACCCGCTGTCCGCAGCGGAACTTAGAAAGCTGTGGGGCACCAAGAAAAATGAGGACGGCACGCTGCAGATCATCTCCTACAAGGGCGAGGAACGAGATGTCGTTATTCCCGATATGATCGGAAAGACCGCCGTCACCACGCTGGGCGAAGAGGTATTTGCCGTGGATCTGCCGCGTCTGACCGACGAGCAGATCGCTGCGCGACGCAGCATCCGTTCGGTGGAATTCCCGTCGAGCATCAAAGAACTGCCCCGGAAGATTCTTGGCGGCAGTATGTACGGTCAGAATGAACACGCCGCGCTTGAGGAGATTATCCTAAGCGAAGGGCTGGAGATCATCGGCTCCTCTGCCTTCTATTGCTGTACGGGATTGAAGGAGATCACTTTCCCGGAAAGTCTGAAAAAAATCGACGGCAGCGCATTTTACGGCTGCACGCAGCTGGAAAAAATCGCCATCCCTCAAAGCGTGACTCAAATCGGCGTCCGTGTCTTTAGCGGCTGTAAAAATCTGCAGGAGGTAAAGCTGCCCTCCGAGCTGACTGCACTTGATAACGGCACGTTTGAAAACTGTACATCCCTCAAGCAGATCGACCTGCCAAAGGGCATTCGGGTGCTGCCTCAGCGTATATTCGGCAACTGCGGCTTTGAGGAATTTATTCTTCCGGAGCACATTACCGCGATCGATCAGCTTGCATTTGCCGGCTGCACGAACCTCAAAAAAGTCGTGCTGCACGACAAGCTGACCAAAATCGGCAGCTATGCGTTTGCGGGCTGCCCGATCGAGGAAATCGTCATTCCCAACAGCGTGACGGAAATCGGTACATATGCTTTCCAGGACTGCAAGCAGCTCAAAAAGGTGGTGCTGCCCGAGAACGACATCCAAATCGGGGAAGGCGCGTTTGAGAAATGCAAATGCCTGCAGGATGAAAACGGCTTGATTCTGGTGCAAGGCGCGCTGCACGGCTTTGAGGGCAGCCTCAGTCAGCCGCTGCGCCTGCCGGATGCGATAAAGATGATCGGAGAACGTACCTTTCAAAAGCTGCCGCGCATCGTGTATCGCGAAACGGATGAAAAGGACGACCTGCCCGATTTTTCCGCGCTGAACGTGGGCGATGAGGTGCAGTTTGGACGTTTCCCGCAGGATACAAGCCTTGAGATGAAGCCGCTTACATGGCAGGTGATCGCACAGGAGGGAAACCGCCGCCTGCTGCTTACAAAAGAAGCGATCATTGGTCTGTCGGATGACTATGACACAAAGGACTTATTCGGCATCGTCCAGAACAAAACGTGGAGCGAAAGTTCTGCCCGTAAGTGGCTCAACACCGTATTCCTGAGCACGGTGTTCAATGAGGAGGAAAAGACACATATTCCCGAGGTGCTGCTCAAAAACCCGAACAACCGGGATGTAAAGCCGATTGTCAAGGGCGGCGAGGATACACTCGACCGCGTGTTTCTGCTCAGCAGCGAAGAGCTGTGGAAGCATCTGCCCCAAAGCAGTATGCAGCGCGCTTCCATCTCCCCCTACGCTAAGGCGCAGTGGGAGGCAAGGCGCAATACCTACTTCTATCGCCTGCGCACGCCCGGTCCGCAGGGACCGGTAGCTGTCAGCTGTCATTTGGGCGGCTGCAATCCAAGCGGAAACCATGTAGGCACCGCAGTGCTGCGCCCCGCTATCTGGGTGGAATGACTGTTTAATAAAAACATCCCTCTGTGCAGTTCCAATAGGGAATTGCGCAGAGGGATATTGTATTTTAAAGAAACTCAGATTTTTCTGCCCATCACGAAGATATCGCAGATGTTGATATCCTTATCGAATACCAGAATGTCGGCATCCTTGCCTGCCGTCAGTTCACCCTTGTTGAGGGAGAGGATTTCGGCAGGAACGCGGGTAATCATCTTGACCGCCTCGCACAGCTCCACGCCGACTTCTTTCGTCATCACACGGATCAGACGGTCAGTGGTGGCGATGCTGCCGGCAAATGCCGAGCGATCACGAAGCTTGCACACGCCGTCCTCGATGACAAATTCGATGTTGAGCGTAATGCCTTCCTTCACGTCGGTTCCGGCAATGGCGAGACTGTCGGTACACAGCGCCACGCGGTCGCTGCCCTTGATCTTGAGGATGAGCCGAATCAGCTCCGGCGGCAGATGGCGTCCGTCGGCAATGATCTCCACATACATATCGTCACTCAGATATGCCGATTCGATCACGCCCAGCCTTCTGAAGCCCTGTTTGCGGGTAATGGTGGATGTGCAGGAATACAAATGAGTAATCAGGCGGCAGCCGCACTTTGCGGCAAGCAGCATATCGTCGTAAATCGCATCGGTATGACCTGCCGAGGGCAGTATGCCATGTGCGCTCAGATAGGAACAAAATACGCCGTCCTTGTCATTTTCGGGCGCATAGGTCCATCGGGCGATCAGGTCGCCTGCCTCTTCGATCAGCTGCTCATACTGCGCGGCATCGGGCGGCGTGATGAAGTCGGGGCACTGCGCGCCGCACTGCGCCGCCGAGAGATACGGTCCTTCCATGTGAAGTCCGATCAGGTTCGGCTTGAGCGCCGGATCGGCGATCGCCTTCTTGACCTCCGTCACCGCATTGCACATGGTCTCAAAGGGCGCTGCGGAGATGGTGGGGCAGATGGAGGTGGTGCCGTGGGAGAGGTGGAAATTGCACGCTGCAACCATGTCGGCTGCAGTGGAGAAGAACTCATATCCTGCGCCGCCGTGGGTGTGCATATCGATAAAGCCGGGCGAGACATACAAACCGGTCTTGTCATATTCAACGTCGAAGGGCAGCTCGTCGGCAGTCACGGCAGTAACAGCGCCGTTTTCAAAGTATACATAGCCGTTTACCAGACTGTCTCCTGCGATAATTTTATCGCTTTTGATTCGCTGAATCATGTGCTACCCGCTTTCTTTACAGCAGTGCTGCGCTGTCGGCATCCAGATACAGCACGGCATTGGGATGATTTCTCAACACAGTGGCAGGACATTCCTCGTTGATCTCACCCTGTACGGTGCGCTTGACGGCGTTCGCCTTGGTCTTTGCCGGAACGATGCAGAACAGCTGCGGCGCATGGATAAACACCGGGCAGGTCAGAGTGATGGCGTACTTGGGCACCAGATCGATATGCGCAAAGCAGCCGTCGTTTACCTGCTGCTGGCGGCAAACCTCATCGAGGGGCACGGTCTTGACCAGCGCCTTATCGTTGAAATCAGCTACCCACGGATCGTTAAACGCGATATGACCGTTTTCGCCGATACCCATGATAATAATGTCGGCGGGATGCTCGCGAAGCAGCGCCTCATAACGAGTACACTCCGCCTCGGCATCGACTGCGTCGCACTCGATCAGATTGACTGACTTGAACGGCACCTTTCCGAAAATGTGATCGGTCAGAAAGTTGCCGAAGCTCTGGGGAGCCGAAGCCGGAAGTCCGATATATTCATCCATGTGATAGGCGTTGATGCGGTTCCACTCCACATCGCTTTCGATCAGCGACTGAAGAACGTCGTTCTGAGAGGGAGCCGCCGCGAATATCATATTGATCTCGCTCTTTTCAGAGAGCTTCTTTTCAATGGCGGCAACGATATCCGCCGCTGCTGCCGCGCCCATTTCGGATCGCGTGTCAAATGCCTTTACCGTCAGATTGTCTTTTTTAAAGATCATAGATACCTCCGCAAATACACATTTTTCAGGATAACTTCATTATAGACCATTTTGGGGGTCATGTAAATTGCCAAATGTGCGCTATATTTCTTGAAATACCGCACAAAAATGCTGGATTTGATAATTTTCAGATGACTCGCCGCATAGGTTGTGATATAATCAAAAAAGAGTATTTTTCTGGAAGATGTGTTTCATCGAGCGAAAATCGGGTGATATTATAATCATGCAGCGCATGATATTCACCGGTCGGACATGGAGCGTTTTCATCGCATCAGGCACATCCGCCGGACAAAATATTCAAAAAATTCAGGCAAAAGGAGAGAGACTCATGAAGAAGTATTACTGCACCGTATGCAAGATCACCTTTGAGGTTCAGGATGGTCAGGAGCCGGTATGTCCCAAGTGCAAGGCAAAGGGCGACAAGCTGCAGCTGATCGAAGAAGCCAAAAAGAATCCCTA
>CAZYQB010000007.1:0-6309 GCA_964649595.1 uncultured Oscillospiraceae bacterium
CGCAGTATCAGCCCCTGGAGCTCAACAGCTACATCGGCTCCGGTCAGGCGTGGGATCTGGACCTTAACAGCGGCGGCGTATATGTTCTGCCCCCTTACCAGAGAGGCAAGGTGGGCGAATGGTATCGCGGTACTGCGAACGCCATCTATCAGAACATCAGCTTTATTGAGCAGTTTAATCCCGAATATGTTCTGATCCTGTCGGGTGACCACATCTATAAGATGGATTACAATCGGATGATTCGTTTCCATCGTGCAAACAAGGCGGATGCTACCATCGCCGTTATGGACGTGCCGTGGGAAGAGGCCAGCCGCTTTGGCATCATGAATACCGATGAAAATGATCTGATCGTGGAATTTGAGGAAAAGCCGGTCAAGCCCAAGAGCAACAAGGCATCGATGGGCATTTATGTATTCAGCTGGCCCGTACTTCGTCAGTACCTTATCAATGATGAAGCAGATCCCACCTCGAAGAATGACTTCGGCAAGAACATCATTCCCAAGATGCTTGGCGACGGCTGCAAGATGGTCGCCTACGGCTTCGACGGTTACTGGAAGGACGTCGGCACGATCGACAGCCTGTGGGAAGCCAACATGGAGCTTTTGCAGAATCCGCCGGTATTCAATCTCTACGATAACAAGTGGCGCATCTATGCCCGTAATCCCATCATGCCGCCGCACTTTGTTGCCGATGGTGCCAAAGTTGCCGACAGCATGGTTACTGAAGGCTGCGAGGTTTTCGGCGAAGTTGAGCACAGCGTGCTCTTTGCCGGCGTAACGGTAGAGAAGGGCGCCAAGGTCATCGATTCTGTCATCATGCCGGGTACTACCATCAAGACCGGTGCGGTGGTCTACCGCGCCATCATCGCTGAAAATGCGATCGTTTCCGAAAACTGCGTCATCGGCAATCCGGATGATCCCAAGTGCGAGATCGCATTGGTCGGTCAGAATACCGTGCTGCCGGGCGGCTTCAACGTGCGCCCCGGCGAGCAGATCGACGACGATGTGCTGGCGCTGGAAAGGAGTGCTGACATATGAAAGACGTAATGGGTCTGATCTATACCTCCAAAAACGAAACCACGCTGCGTGAGCTGACCGTGTCGCGTGCGGTTGCTGCGCTGCCGGTGGCAGGTCGATACCGCATGATCGACTTCACTCTCTCCAACATGGTCAACTCCGGCATCCGCAACGTCGGCGTTATCATGCAGAAGAATTATCATTCTCTGATGGATCATCTGGGAAGCGGCAAGGAGTGGGATCTGCATACTCGTCAGAACGGTCTGTTCATTTTGCCGCCCTTCAGCACTCGCGAAAGCATCGGTACCGAAGGCGGTATTCTGGAGGCGCTGCGCTCCAACATGAATTATCTGCGCCGTTCTCGTCAGGAACTGGTGGTGCTGGTCAACAGCCACACGGCAATGAACACCACCTTCAACGATCTGATCGATTTTCACGTTGAAAAGCAGGCGGACATCACGCTGGTCTATTCCAAGAAGGCTGCCGATGAGATCGAACACAGTCTTACCCTTACCCGCCGCCATGTGTTCATGGATGTGAATGCAGACGGACTGGTTACCGAGTTTGAGGTTGGCGCAAATCATCCCAAGACCAACAACTTCTATATGGATATTCTGGTGATTCGCCGTGAACTGCTGATCCAGCTGGTAGATCATGCATTTGCGCAGAGTTATCATGATATCAATCGTGACCTGCTGCAGAGATATATCGCCAATCAGGAGTTGCGCATTTGCGGCTATGAGTACACCGGCTACAATCGCCGCGTAGAGACCATTAATAGCTATTACGGTCTGAATATGGATCTGCTGCAGACGGCTCCCCGCCGCGAGCTGTTCAATGTGAATAATCCGGTGTTCACCAAGATTCGCGACGAAGTTCCCGCCCGCTATATTCCCGGCTCCAAGGTCACCAATTCTCTGGTTGCCGACGGCTGCGTCATCGAAGGCACGGTCGAAAACTGCGTGCTGTTCCGCGGTGTGCATATCGGACCCGGTGCAGTCGTAAAGAATTCCATTTTGATGCAGGAGGACTATATCGAAGAGGGCGTTGAGCTGGAAAACGTCATTCTCGATAAAAAAGTCACTGTCAAGCGCGGCGAGCGCCTGATCGCTCCGCACAGCTATCCGATCGTGATCGGAAAGAATATTACCATCTGATCTTGCACATAAATAAATAGAGCTGCGCATAGACTGTTTTCGTGGGGCGGCTGATCAGCTGCCCCATTGAATGTCTCTTTGCAGGAACATCGCTAAGTAAAATGCAGGCATCAGAAAAAGAGGATGTTGCTGCGAAGCGCAGGGATTGAAACACAACCATCACGCTCTTCCAATCTGTAAAAACTTATGGAGGAACTTTTATGAAAATTTTGATGGCGGCTTCTGAATGTGTACCTTTCATTAAAACCGGCGGACTTGCCGACGTGCTGGGCGCGCTGCCCAAGGCGCTGGCTGCCGCAGGCGAGGACATTCGCGTGGTACTGCCCAAGTACGGCGAGATCGGCGAGAAGTATCGTTCGCAGATGACTTCTCTGGGCTATTTCTATGTCAATCTGGGCTGGCGCCGCCAGTATTGCGGCATCGAAACGCTCGAGCTTAACGGCATTACCTTTTATTTTATAGACAACGAGTATTACTTCAACCGTCCTTATATTTACGGTCTGGGCGGCGACGAGGCGGAGCGCTTCGGCTTCTTTGCCCGTTCGGTGCTGGAAATGCTGCCGCATATCGATTTCTTCCCGGATATCCTGCACTGCCATGACTGGCAGACCGGTCTGGTGCCTATGATGCTGCGCACGCAGTACGGCGAGGATGCGCGCTATCAGAAGATCCGCACCGTTTATACCATCCACAATCTGCAGTATCAGGGCATTTTTCCGATCGACTATGTGGAAGATCTGCTCTCCTTGGGCAGAGAGGCATATCTGGAGGGCGGCGTGGAGTTCTACGGTCAGTGCTCCTTCATGAAGGGCGGCATTAACTTCGCCGATAAGATCACTACCGTCAGTCCCACCTACTCCAAGGAAATTCAGACTGCGTACTACGGTGAGCGTCTGGACGGATTGCTTCGCGCAAAATCGGCTCAGGTTACGGGTGTGCTCAACGGCATCGATATGGAAGAGTATGATCCCGAAAACGATCCGCTGATCGAGATCAACTACACCAGCCGTTCTCCTGGACGCAAAAAGAAGAACAAGACATTGCTTCAGGCACAGCTCGGTCTGGAAGTGGATGAAGATATTCCCATGATCGGCATGGTCGGTCGTCTGTCCGACCAGAAGGGTCTGGATTTGGTGGAACGCGTGCTTGAAAAGATACTGGCCACCGGTGCACAGCTGGTCATCCTAGGCAAGGGCGACGAGAAGTATGTGCAGATGCTGCGCTGGGCACAGTGGAAGTTCTCCGGTCGTGTTGCCGCCTGCATCGAGATGAATCACAAGCTGGCGCATCAGATCTATGCTTCCTCAGATTTGTTCCTGATGCCTTCCAAGTTTGAGCCGTGCGGCTTGAGTCAGCTGATCGCGCTTCGTTACGGCACACTGCCCATCGTGCGTGAGACAGGCGGTCTGAAGGATACCGTATTCTCCTACAACGAGTATACCGGTGCCGGCAACGGCTTCAGCTTCACCGATTATAATGCGGATGATATGCTCTATACCATCAAGCGCGCAGTAAACCTCTATCGCGAGGACAACAAGACCTTTATGCGTCTGGTGCGCCGCGCTATGAATGGTCAGTACGGATGGGATAAGTCTGCCCAAGTATATATGAGCGTTTATGAGTCTCTCATTGAAGTTGAAGACGACGAGGATGAGGATGACGAGGAATAATCCTACTGTTCTGGCTGACACATTCACAAAAAATAATTCTCAGAAATGATGCAAAAACAGTTTCCGAAGCATTTCGGAGGCTGTTTTTCTCTGTTTCGGGAGAAGCGAAGCAAAGTGTACTCAAGTTGCTGACATTGCAGAGAGGAGATATGCAAGACGCATTCCTTGTGCGCATAGAATAGGCTTGTGTATGAAATATATGGCGGAAGGGCGGAGGCGTGGGAATGAGAAAAAACTATGCGGTGTGCGTATGGCTGCTGATGCTGCTGTTCGGTATTGCGCGGGCGGATGCAGAACTTGCGGAGATTGAAACGATCAAAGTGGATGCCAAGGCGGCGATACTGATCGAAGCCGAAAGCGGACGAGTATTGTTTGCATACAATGCTGATACCCGTTATCCGATGGCGTCTACTACCAAGATCATGACGGCACTGATCGCCGTGGAGCATTGCGCGATGGATGAGATCGTGACTGCCGGAAAAAATGCCAGCGGCGTAGAAGGGACGTCGATCTATCTTTCCGAAGGAGAGCAGCTTACGATGTATCAGATGCTTCAGGGGCTGATGCTGAGGTCGGGAAATGATGCCGCTGTTGCCATAGCGGAGCACATCGCAGGGAATGTGGAGACCTTTGCAAGCCTTATGAATGCGCGCGCCGAAATGCTGGGTGCGGATGCTCTGTTTGTAACGCCCAACGGACTGGATGCAGGAGATCACGGAGCATCTGCCCGGGCGATGGCGATGATCGCGCGCGCGGCAATGCAGTATCCGACCTTTCGTGAACTGGTCGCCACGCAGGAGGCAGTGATCCCGTGGGTGGATAACGAATACAGCCGCGTGCTGCGCAACAAAAATCGTCTGCTGAGTGAGTATGAGGGTGCGACCGGCATTAAGACCGGCTTTACCAGCAAGGCAGGGCGCTGTCTGGTATTTTCGGCTCAGAGAGACGGTATGGAGCTGATCGGAGTGGTTCTCAACTGCGGTGCATGGTTTGATGAAGCGGAGAAGATGCTGGACTGGGGTTTTGAAAATTTCTCGCTGGTGCAGGCGGCGCAGCAGGGAGAGGCTGCGGCATATGCGCAGGTGACCGGCGGCACGGACGATTCGGTGGTGATTACTGCGGCGAGATCATTAAGCTATCCGATCAGCAAAAATGATGTATGGAGCGTGGAAACCTATGCTGCCGATTCGCTGAAGGCGCCGGTGCAGGCAGGCGATGTCGCAGGATATGTGACGCTGATTGTCAACGGGCAGGAAGCGGCGCGTATTGAACTGATTGCGCAAAATGACGTGCCGGAGCGTACGCTCATAGGCACCGTTCGGGAATGGTTTAACTTTAGTCATTTTTTTAGAGGAAATTGAACAAAATGGAAACATATATAGTCAAAGAGGATTGGTATGATATATACTGCACAAACATGGATAAGTTTTGCTGCAGGATGCATGATTCCATGAGAAAGGACGAAATGGATATTTGGAAAACGCAGAGAACCGGCAGATAATGCAGAACTCAATAGAGCCTGTCATATCGCTGAAAAACGTGACAAAGATATATGCCATCGGCACACAGAAGCTGCGTGCGCTTGACGATGTGGCGCTCGATATTTATCCGGGAGAATTTGCCTGTATCATCGGGCGTTCAGGATCGGGAAAAAGTACGCTTTTGAATATGATGGCAGGTTTGGAAAAGCCGTCCAAAGGCAGCATACGCGTTGCCGGCAAGCAGATCGAGCGCATGAATGAGGCGAAGCTGGTGCAGTTTCGCCTCAATAATGTGGGTTTTGTGTTCCAGTCGTTCAATCTCTTTGCCATGCATACTGCGCTTGACAATGTGGCGATGCCGCTGATGTACAAAGGCGTGAGCAAAAATATTCGCACAGCGCGTGCCAAAAAGATGCTTTCGGCGGTCGGTCTGCGCACTCATATGAATCATAAGCCTACGCAGATGTCGGGCGGTCAGCAGCAGAGAGTGGGCATTGCGCGTGCGCTGGTCACACAGCCCAAAATTCTCTTCGCGGATGAGCCGACCGGAAATCTCGACTTTAATACCTCGCGCGAGATACTGCGGCTGGTTCGTGATATCTGCCGCGAGAAGAATACCACCCTTATCATGGTCACGCATGATCCGGAAATGGCGCAGTATGCCGACCGGGTAGTACGGCTGTTTGACGGAAAGGTGGTTGAAAACGTAGTCAATGAGCATCCGGCGGAAATTCCGCAGGTGGTGCGCGGTCAGGAAGCGACCGATGATTTGGTTGAGAATATGGATAACGCTTGCAGCGGCGAAGAAACGGATACGGATGAAGAATGAGGAGGAAAATGGACTTATGAAACATGAGCGTGTGATGGCGCTGCTCGTGGTGATGCTGATGCTGCTTTCTCCGCTGTACGGCATTGCGATGGCGCAGGAGGTCTCTGAAACGGCAACACCTGAGGTCACGGCAACACCCGATGTCACGGCAACACC